>DAIDAH010000089.1 GCA_027310735.1 Methylotenera sp.
GGGCTTTTGTACGGCGAGAAGCCGCATGCGACCGCAGCGTCACTGCTACCTATGCCTTGACCACGGACTGCCAGCCATTCAGCGCGGCTCATGTTTTTGGTTGAAACCAATCGTACTGCTGCATTGTTCTTGCTCATTAGTGTTCTCCTGATATACCTGATATAAACGACAACACCTCAGACAAATGCCTGAGGTGTGGTCTGTTGTGGTCAAGTGACCGAGTGTTGCCTTGGGTGTTGTTGCTTGATAGCTTGTTAAGCCGCTAAAGCCAATGCCGCTTCAAACCCTTTCTGTTTGATTTGTGCACCTTGACCAAACCATGCGGAATCCAAGCGATTGTCTTGATTACGCGCACGGCGATGTGCATCAACAAACTCCGTTACACCATTCATCAAGCCCCACACCGTACCATTGGCTGAAGCCATCTTGCTGCCTTTGCCATCACCTGAGTACAAGCCATAAGCCATTTGTATGGCTTTCTGGTTAGGTTGCTCTTGCAGGGGTAGGTCTGGATTACCCAATACATTCACAAAGTAGTTCATGGCTTCAAACTTATTGACTGGTCGATTCGACATATCTTTAATGGATTGTGAGAACGTATCCCAAGCGGTAACACCTAAACCTAACGATTGCTTGACTGCCACTGGATCAAAGACGGTAGAGTGGGGCACACGTACTGCACCAAGATTGTCACCAACAGCCATTTGCAGCGTGTTATTACACACCACACGAATGCTGGTGAATTGCGCAGTGGTTGCTAAAGAACCATCACAACTGGTTGCCAGTAATAGATAGCACTTCACTTTATCAATGCCTGACAGCATGGTTTCTTCACCAGTACGTGCCAAAGCCCACAGTTTCTTTCCACCTTTTAACACGCCAGCAGTTTCCAGCTCGAAACCACTGACGGAAACCAAGTCACGATAGAAGCCCAGCACGTCACGTGGCTGAACGACTTTGTAACGCTTAGAAACGACAGACAATGCTTCGTTGGTGTCAGAGCGATAGAGTACAGTGGCATCTTTGTTACTGCGCAGATTGAGCATGTTGCCATTCTCTGAAGCAGCATTGAATAACACTTCGGTCTGTTTGATTTCAAAGTCCATACCTGCGGCTTTTTGCCAGACTTCGATAGGTTGGTTCTTAGGGAGTTGATTTCCTAGGCCATGCCAAGGGGTCTCGCCGATATAAGCCATATCGGATGCATTTTGTAATTCGTGTGCCATGATGATATTTCCTTTAAATGAATAGTGAACGCGCACCACAAATCCGCTGGGTTAAAGAACAGCGTTTGTATGAATGGTGTTAAGTGCGTGATACAGGTACCTGTATGGGTACGTGGTATTGGTTAGAGAGCTGAGTTACTGAAGCACTGGATGCTGCTGGAATTGCTGAGGTTTGCTGGTATTGGTGATTGCAGGGTATTGCTGAAATGAAGATGTGTGTTGCAAATTACTCGTTGAATGTGTGATCGCAATCTACGCAACGGTAGTTCTCTAGTAAGTGGTCATCGGCCATTTCACCGACATTTTCACCTAGCTTACTACCAGTAGCAGCACCGATGAATCCACCAATAATGGCACCAAGAATGCCGCCGATAATAACGCCTGCAGGTCCACCTGCGATACCCAGAGTTGCACCAGTTTCTGTGCCAGCCATCATGCCTGTGGCACCAGCTACACCACCTACAGCACCGCCAATAGTACGACCTGTTTTCTTACCAATGTTTCTGGTTTCTATATGTGTGGAATGACAATGTGGACATCTGATGATGGTGTTGGTATTCGATGTAAACGGTAATTGATTTGTGTTGTGCATGTATAACTCCTTTGCGTGAATAAAGTGGATGTTTAAATTGCCTGAATCAGCATGTACAGATTTCCGCTGTCTGATCGCTAGGCTGAGGTGAACAAGCGTCAGGCTTATACTTCAGCTGATCTAGTCTGCAAGCACTCAAATCAAGATCTGTGCGTATACCGCGATACACAGGCTGATAAATACTGCCACCTTTGTAAGCGTACAAATACTCCACCTCTACAACATCCCCAGTTGCAGGGATATCGTAGTTAGGTGGAATAGTGACGTTACCGACAGGGATGATTGAGGCTTTATTGTTAGTGCCATTACTGGAGTCGAATAAGCTGATTTTGATACTACGTTTATTAGGATTAATGCTTGAGACATAACAACTGGCAGATTCAGTGAACTTGAACTTAAGCCAATCACCTCCTGAATTAGGACGACCTGCTGTGACCGGTGCATTGATGCGTTTAAACACCACACCTTCAGCTTGTTGTACATTCACCTGATACCACAGCTTGCGTTTATCCTCGGTACTCGCTGCAACAGGAATGGCTTTAATGTGTTGGCACTGACTGATCACCATACTGGCAATACGCATACGTTCTAGCCAAGGCAAGGTATGTAGATGTACACCTTGATGAATGAGTAGATCAAAGATATGTAAAACATCACCAATGATCTCACCATCGACACGAATGGTGCCACTGCTGTTAGCGATGCTCTGCAATTCATCAGCGATACCTTGCGGTAACGCTACAACCAGACCTTTACGGTTCATACCGATGACACTACTTCTACCATCAGTATATTCACCGGTTACTTCACCAGTACCTTCACTATTACCTGCATTAATAATAGCCTCTGCATGGGCAGCACGTCGTTCACCATCCATCTTTTGTTGTAAAGCCCAATTGTCATCTTGCATTAAGTCAATGAGTGCAGTGGTATTAATCGGGTTGCATAGTTGTGGCATAAAGTCAGATGCCAGATCATGGCTTACACCATTACATTGTGTATGTTGATAAGCATTCCAAGACGCATCAGAATCAGGTAGATAGCCTTTTGCGATCTTGGCTTGGATGAGCTTGGCGTAGATGCTTTGTGCCTGTGCATGATCTACAGGTGTCACAGTCTTAGTGCCAGTCGTTAATGTGCCACCACGTCTTCCATAGCTAAAGTTGACGACATAACCACCAGTGACTTCAACTAATTCTGCGTGGTACTCCTTGTTGCTACTGCCTTCTGAATAGTACAAGTTTGATTTTAATGTTGTGTTCATAATCGAGTCCTGATTAACAAACCGATATTGGTTCAATCAGGTGATATATGGCTGAAAAAATCTAGAATTGATGTTGATGAAGCATAGTTGGCAGGGAGGTTTCCCTGCCAAGTTTAGGACTGAATATATTTTAATTATTAATGGTTATCACAGAGAATGTCATCATTAATCTTAGTGTCGGGCAGATACCATAATGAACGACCATCACCTTTCTGTTTTTTGCAGACTATGCGTAAGGTTTTTTTAGCATTCATTAGTGTGCCTTTTTTTATGTTAACTTTCTCCGCCTGTTTTTCGATGTCGATCAAGAGTAGGGGTTCATCTTTGAGTATTTTCTGCAAGAAATCAATTGCAGTTGTTAATTTACTTATGATTTCAACTGGTTTTGAGTCATCAGCATTTTTAAGAATATCTTCTGCAGAACCGTATAGCTCACGCGTTATATCAATCATCGATGTCTGTATTGGGTCGTCCTGCCCTGCAATTTCTACACCTTTAATCCTATATTCGACTCCACCATCCATGCTGCCGATGTTGTTTTTCAGATGGGTCATGACATGCGTACCACCAATTTCAGATGGGCCATTTTTAATTTTAGACAAATACAGGATGCCGCGCGCTACTTCTCGTAAAGCTGGAGGTCCAGCAACTCTACCTAGAAGATCCCTGCCAAGCGTATTTTTTACAGCATGACCAATACCAAGGATGGCACACGACAATAGTTTTGCAAGTTTGCTCAAGCGCTCATAAGCCTCTCTCGCTTTAAAATTGTTATTTGGGTCACCATCTACAGCAAAATAAATAGGATCAATGATAATCAAACCTATATTATTTTTGAGTTTCTTGGCTAGGCCTAGCAGTCTATTTATGTCTCGATCGTTAGCAAATGAAAAAGGTTCGCCACCAGCACTACAGTCAATGAAGTGCACTTTATTTATATCAGCGCCAGCAACTTGAAATCGATGTATAAGTGTTTTACTCCAGCTATCCTCCCTATTTATGACAATAACATGCCCTGAGCCTGTAGGTCTTAGGCACTTAATCGGTTGGTAGTAGTCTTTACCTTGGGTAACTCCAGCCGCTAAATAGCATGTAAATGTCGTTTTACCAACACCTGGCGAGCCAATTAGAATTGATAACTCACCTTCGGCTAAAAAATTTGGATAAACCCATTTTGTTGGTTCAGCTGTGATAAATGACGCGGTTTTTATTGGTAACTTTGCAGCATCACGCATTTGTATAAGCTCATCATAATTTGCAATGTAGGTTGGATCTGACCACTTTGAGAAATCCCTAGAATCAAACTTTAAATTTTGAAACTCTGGTATTGATTGCATGTTTAGGTATTCATTTTTTTGCAGTTTAGCCATTTGTGACCCATTCTGTTAAGTGAAGCTGAATATTAATAACCAGAGCATGCGAGCTCTTGTGTATGACGGCTAATCTGACTAAAGCCTTTGGCTTTTCCAATCTAGTTGCTTCATCTTTAGTATTTTTTTTCATAAAAATTTTGTTCCCATGTGATGGTATTTGTAATAACCTGTACCTAATTTTTCTATTGTCTTCATTGATGTCTGTATGATTTGTCTCTGATGTGCACTCATCGTGCGATTTTACAAATTTCTGCAGTTGCACCAGATGCGTGAGTTCGCGACTCAATCCACTCATTAAGAGCTGATGCGCGATATTTAACTAATCGGCCTATTTTTATAAATGGGATGCCATAGCGTCCAGTTGATCTCCATACTTGGAGTGTTCCTGGTGCAACACCAAGAATTGAAGCTGCGGTGTTTTCATCAACTAAGTCTTTTGTTTCGATTATATATTTTTTCATTTTTCCTCCTGATAATTAAGTAGGTAGTGCATGCAGAATTGCCTGCAGCTAACTGTCACTAATGTAATTAAAAGCTGCATGCGACTAAATGTGCCAACCTAATTGTTTTTATGGCGTTTGACGCATTTACTTTTCAATAAAATCATGGTAAATGGAAATATTTTTTGAGTATTGATCTATATGGTTTGTACTCTTATTGCGAAGGCGTGGGAATTTTGTTTAGTTATCAGTCAGAAATTCAGCCTATCCTGAAGTTGCAGTCCCCACCATAAATGACTGCTGTTGGAATCATATCGGACTGTGCCTACCTGCCTAACTCACTTCTAACTGAGTCAAAATGGGGCAGATGGGAACGCTTTGCAAATGAGAGCACGCGGAAATTCTGATTTATTTCGTTAAGAGAAATTATGAAAACTAAGAAATGTATATTGACCGAAGTGATTTTGACGGAGGAAAACGATTCAAAAGCTCATGTATTGCCAAGTGCTCTTGGTGGTCGCTTTAAGCCAAAAGGAATTTTATCGAATGCGGCAAATGAAATTCTGAACGATAAATTTGATTTGCCATTGATTCGGACTCTGCATCCATTTATGGCTCTGTTAGGTGGTGCAAGAGATCGTGGGGAAAATACACCTACTCGAATGACAGACAAATATGGACAGTCTTATTTTGTGGTCTTTGGAAAAAGTTTGGAATTAACCGAACCCAAGTTTAAAGAAGAAAAATCAGATAATGGTACTACATATCAAATAACGGCGCGCAATATGAAAGAAGCGCGCACCTTATTGGGTATAGTTAAGAAAAATCATCCGGAATTTGATATTGAAGATGCGCTTCAGCAAGCTGTGGTGAAAGAGTCGTATGTAGATGGTATGTTACACATCAACCTAAACATTGGGGCTAATGTTTTTTTTCCTGCGGCATTTGCGATGGCATCGATATTTGCGGCATCAAAGCAGATGAAAACTCACCCAGAGTTCATCCAATATGTGCAGAGTTTTGAGGCAGAAACACCGCTAAATGAGCCAGAAAATACTAGAGTGGTGGCTGTTATGCCACCAGACACTTTTTATTGGAGTCCATCTCAAACATGGTTTAAAGTAACTTCAGAAATTAGTCATGTGCTTATATATTTTGCTGACCCACAGCGTAATAAAGCATTTTTTTACGTTGAACTTTTTAATTTGCCTGGTGTTGCTGTGGTCTTGCCATACGATGGCTCTTTAACTGAAACTCATACTTATGGAGTCGATGTTATAAGCGGTGTTGAAGTTGAAGTTGAAGTGGATACGCAATTCCTTCAAGCTAACTGTTGGCAACCTACGCATAGCAACGGAGATACTGAATTGTTTGAGTTGAGCAAATCCAAGATTGAAAAAATACTGAGTGTCGTACATGCACGAAGCCAAAATCATGCAATAGGAAAAATTATCGAAAAAGAACTTGGGCCACCTGATGGACGACAATTTACCAAAGAAGATATAGGGAAGATTAGCCAAAAAATAGCGGAATTTATGGTGCGACAAATTGTACGATGAATGAATTTTCTTGGTTTGGGTCTAAGTGAACATTTGGCATAAACGTAAGTAAGGAACTAAATTAAAAAATACTTATAAAATGTGGGCATTTAGTCGAAATTATGGGAAATTGGGCATTTAAATTTACTTTAGTTAGTTGTATGCTTAATTTAAATTTAATTATAAGTTATTGATAATTTATTGTTATTTTTATATTTTCATGAGAGATTTCTAAAATTGACTAGTGAGTTGTCTGTTAGCATTTAGTGAGTTGAATTTTTGCAAAATTCATTGCGAGCAAGTCATTTTTAGAGATATTCGCCTAATTATTAGGCTTCCACTTATGCCTCATGCGTTGGAATGTTGCTTGATTCTTTTCTAGACTTGTACTCGCGCTTTATTGCTCTTTCCAGAATTCCCTTACTTTTGATGTTATCAACGATACCCCCAGCTTGAATAAAGATAATGAATACGTTGTATGCATGTTCGTTAAATTTATCTAGAGGGTATTCTTTAAAACAATCTGAATATGTCTTTACAAAAAAATCGGCAAATTTCGTTATTAACATAGAGAGGTGATCTCGACTCTTGTTATTCCCAGAGGGTACTTTTGCAATTAATGCAGCATGTTTAACCGCATCCCTAAATTCACTCAAGGAGTTTATTAGATCATTTGGATAATATAAAAATTTTGATATTAGAGCTGGATCCTGACCTTGGAGGTCGGAATCGACTTGGTCAACTACGTCATAACCTTTGACCATATATTCCTCAAATGATGGCATAAGACTTCTGTGTGAATTAAGGGATTTGTAGTCGTTTACATCAACAGGATTTTTAGAGTTAGGCTTAAAATATAATGGGGATCTTTCTTGCATTAAATTGTAAAGTGAACGCTTAATCAATAGTTTTGTTGGGCGATCATAATTGCCTTTAAGTACTTGATTCTGATCTTGCTTTAGTGATTGCAATAAAGGTAAGAGTTCATTACATTTTTTAAGAAATTTTTCTAGGACAATCTTTTGATCAGTTGCGGTTCGCTCATAACCTATAGTAGCCCTAAAAAAAGTATCTTTACTAATGAATGCGTTAAGTTTTTTGAAGAATTTATCTGTTCCTTCTTCGTTGTAGTGTTCTTTAAGCTGCTTAAGCAATCTATGCGTCTCATTAAGACTCAATTGATTCGAATTGTTGATATTAGGTTTGGCTTCCATGAATCACCATGATTGAAAGTTTATATAACTAAAACGCGCACAATACAGTATCACTGTAAAGAGTCTATTTTTTTAAATTGGTTCGTCATCTGCAGTTTTCTGTCAGGTGATGCAAGGCTTAGATAGTTTTTGTTCAGCATATATGACTGGCTTTTTTATTCCAGCAGCTTCAAACATAGCTGTTGTTGCGGAATTTACGGATGCACGTACTGGATCAAGATCAAGTCTTGCGTAAATAGCTGTCGTTTGTTGATTTTTGTGGTTCAAACTCTTACCTATAATAGATAGGCTCGCACCTTGTTTTGCCTGCCAGCTACCTAAAGTACGTCGTAAATCATGGATGCGCAAGTCTATCATCCGGCAACCATCTGTGTCGATTTTCAAATGCTTAGCGGCATGCCTAGCTCGATCAAGTGCATCGCTCAGCGACTCGCCTTCTGCCTTATAATTTTTATTGCCTGTAGTCTCGATACGCATAGCTAGTTGACTTAACTCGTCACGATCAAATATACGTTGCCAGCCATTTTTAGGTTCAATTAGATGTCCGCTTTTTCCATTACCTGGAAATACGAAAGGCCCCTCAATAATTTCTTTTCGGGTTGTCAGAATTAATGCAGCCTCTGGTGAGAGGGTCACATTTTGTGGGGTACCATTTTTCGTGTCGGGGATACGCCATATTCCATCGGCTAAATTGATTTGACTCCAACGCATTTCTAGTACGTTGGATCGTCTTGCACCTGTCAAGAGTGACAGTAAAAAAAAGTCACGGACGGTAACATTTGTTTCTTCACCCAGTGAAGCAAAAAATCTGGGAAGCTCATTTGATTGTAAGAAACGATCACGTTTGTTGCTCTTACGAGTCTTGATCCCTCTCACTGGATTTTCGGTCAAGTAGTTCCATTCAATAGCTTTACCGAAAATTCCAGATGTCAGCGCACGTACATTATTAACGGTTGCTCCAGCTTTGCCGTCACTATCCATGTCCGATAATATACGTCCAACCATTTCCCGCGTAACCGCAGAGAGTTTCTTCGTGCCTAGTGGTTTCTTAAGATAGTCTCGAAAGCGTTGTTGATCGTCACTCCAAGATTTCTTTTTTTGCCCATGACGTTCACCGTATTCTTTGAAAAATTCGGATACAGTTGGTTCTCCCTTGAGAGACCGCTTAACCTCTGCTGGGTTAGAACCTTCCTCAATTTCAGAATTAACGCGCGCGGCAAGTTTGCGTGCCTGCTCAATTGTCATGTCAGGAAACCTTCCTAACGTCATACGTTCAGGAAGTCCACCTTTGATTCTCC
This sequence comes from Methylotenera sp., assembly GCA_027310735.1. GTDB lineage: Bacteria > Pseudomonadota > Gammaproteobacteria > Burkholderiales > Methylophilaceae > Methylotenera. Next base: position 8,946 of record DAIDAH010000089.1, read on the forward strand.
TAAACAATGAGAATGTCTTGACGCCAGTGGATGTGACTCTAATCTGCAATCCAGTAGTTTTTGCATCATGATAGACTGTACGCTGTCCTAGTTCTGGCATGCGTAAGTTTGTTAATGCTTCTTTAGTGAAGTTAATAATATTGCCCAAAACATTGCCTCCAAATTTACTGGGGTTACGCTGGGGTTACATATTAGGTTAAAATAAGGTAAAGTTTATGCAATCCCATTAAGGTGAGTATGTCCATAACTCTATGCTAGGTCAAGCTTTGTTATGTTTCATTAATATGAGGTTGGTAGTGGGACCTAGAACTCATAATCCGTTGGTGCTGTGTTCGACTCACAGGGGGGCCACCAATAAAATCAAGGGCTACAGAGATGTGGCCCTTTTTCTTTTGTAAGCTAGGGACACTGGTGGAACAATTGCAAAAAATAATCCTCAAATACCTCGCTCACTATCAAGACTACATTTAGCTCGTGCCGAGTTGGGCATTGGCTTAGGTGGCTAGGTAATTCAGTTGTTGGCTTGCTCGCTATAGTATCGGACGTTCTTGGGATTGTATATAAAAGAAAAGCCCCTTGGTACAGGGGCTATTTCTTGTACATTACATAAATTGTCTTAAAACACGTAGCTAGCCAGAGCACCTACACCATAGTCAGGACTACCATTGGAGAATCCTTTGACTAGATAGCCTTGCGCTTTCCAGTTATGGGTAATCTTCTGGCTAACGAAAGCCATCATTTCGCTCATTGACGAGCCTCTAGCGGTAATCGCCGGGCGATAATCGTAAATGAGTCCAGTGCTGGTGTTTGGAGTCAACTTGTAGACCCCGCCTACAGAGCCAAAGAACACGTTGTCAAGAGTAGTCGTACTAGTATCACCGTACGCACGATAACCCACAGTACCAAGAGCCGTAAAATCGCCAAAGCCTTTGTACATGTCGACTTGGGCTGTGTAATCATTTTCACCAGTTCCAAGCCCCTTGGCTGCATCTGCTGTACCAATCTTGACCTTACCTGTTAGGTCAATTACTGGCATGCCACTGCTACCGTTAAGCAAGTTGTAGCTTGCGCCGGCAACGATATCGCCTAATCCAGACTCTGTAGTGCGTTGGGTCGTGGTGATGGTTTGAGTCTGTCCGATATTAGGCACTACACCGCCCGGACCCGTAATAGTGATATAAGGAACGGTTAACTTGAGTACCCAACGGTCGACCTGATACTTGGCTATAACGGGAACAGAAGTGATATCCGTTGCTGTAGTGCCTCCGTACTTACCAGAGCTGTAGTCAAAACCAGTTGTTAAGCTGAAGGTGCCACTATCACCAGCCCATACAGGAAGAGCGACCGCTCCTAGTAAGCTAGTGCTGACAAGCATCGTAATAAAGTGGGATATTTTCATATAATTTCTCATAGTCATCTTGATTATCGTAAATTAACTACCTGTGCTAGCTTTCTCAGGGCGTTCAAC
>DAIDAH010000008.1 GCA_027310735.1 Methylotenera sp.
CTCTAACAGCGCCTGCATCCAACGTTAATTTCCCTCGCAACTGCAAGTGATCCGCCAACCATTGCTTACGCGCCGCTGTTTTCATTTCCATGGTTTGCAAATGCGTACCGATAACTTCACCGGCTGCCAAACGCACCAATACGTTTAACTCACGACCTGAAGCAATCACTGTGTTTGCTCCGCTTCGTGAAGCACGCTTAGCAGCAAGTATTTTTGTCAGCATGCCACCAGTACCAACGCTACTGCCCGCACCTCCAGCCATTTGTTCCAGCTTTGCATCACCAGCCGTAGCATGTTGTATAAATGTTGCACCGGGATCTTTACGCGGGTCAGCTGAATACAACCCCTGCTGATCCGTTAGAATTACCAGCGTATCAGCCTCTATCAGATTCGCCACCAATGAACCCAGAGTATCATTATCGCCAAAGCGAATCTCATCCGTCACAACAGTATCATTCTCGTTGATAATTGGGATGACTTTCAAATCCAGCAAAGTACGCAAGGTACTACGTGCATTCAGATAGCGCTTTCTATCCGCCAAATCGTCATGTGTTAACAGCACCTGTGCGGTATGTAACTGATGCTGACTAAAGCAACTTTCGTACATCTGCACCAAGCCCATTTGCCCAACTGCCGCAGCAGCCTGCAACTCATTGACAGCCGTTGGGCGTTTTTTCCAACCCAACCTTTGCATGCCTTCAGCCACAGCACCACTGGAAACCAATACAATTTTCTTACCTTGCTGCGCTAACGCCGCAATCTGTGCCGCCCAACCAGCAATTGCAGCCTGATCGAGGCCATTGCCGTTATTAGTGACTAGACTGGAACCCACCTTGACAACGATAACCTTCGCATCAAGCAGCAAAGATTTAGACTCAGACAGCGTCATTCCCAGCTTCTTTTTCCACAACATCTTTATTATCAGACTCTAAGTTTGCAGCTTCTTTGCTTTCATCAATATGCTGCATAATCGCATATGTAAGCTCTTTACAACCTATGCCGCTAATCGCTGAAATCGCGAATACGCGACCTTGCCAACCGTAATCTTTAACGAACTGTTGCACAATCTCTTGCGAGTCTTGCAACATATCAATCTTATTCAGCACTAGCCAGCGTGGCTTGTTATAAAGCGCCTCATCATACTTACGTAGCTCTTCAACAATCGCTTTAGCCTCATGCACAGGATCTACCGCCTCATCAAATGGGGCAATATCAACCAAATGTAGCAATAATGACGTACGTTGCAAATGACGTAAAAACTGATGGCCAAGCCCTGCACCTTCAGCAGCACCTTCAATAATTCCCGGAATATCCGCAATCACAAAGCTGCGCTCGGCATCTACGCGTACTACACCTAAATTCGGATGTAAGGTAGTAAACGGATAATCGGCTACTTTAGGTTTTGCTGCAGAAACAGAGCGAATAAATGTAGATTTACCCGCATTAGGCATCCCTAGCAAACCGACATCAGCCAACACTTTAAGCTCCAGATACAGCTCAAACTCTTCGCCAGGATCGCCCTTAGTACATTGACGCGGCGCGCGGTTTAAGCTGGATTTAAAATGCACATTCCCCAAACCACCTTTACCGCCAGAGGCCATCTGCGCGCGCTGACCGTGCTCACTCAAATCCACAAGCATTTGCTCACTGGATTTATCTGAAATCACTGTCCCGACTGGTACACGCAAAATCATATCTTCGCCTTTGGCACCGTAGCACTCAGCGCTACGTCCATTTTCACCACGTTGCGCCCTGAAAGTGCGCGTGTAACGATAATCAACCAAAGTATTGATGTTACGGTCTGCCTCTATGATGATAGAGCCACCGCGGCCGCCGTCACCGCCGCTAGGTCCACCCAAAGGCTCATATTTTTCACGACGAAAAGTTGCAACGCCGTTACCGCCGTCACCTGCGTAAATCTTAATCGTTGCTTCGTCTATAAATTTCATATGTAGAGTTTACCAAATAAAAAAGCCCCATCAAACGATGAGGCTTTAATAAAACCGTTTAACTTAAGCTGCAACGACGATGCTAACTGTATGGCGTTTCAATGCACCCTTAACTGCGAAAGCTACTTTACCATCTGCTTTTGCATACAAAGTGTGATCTTTACCCATACCAACATTTTCACCAGCATGCATTTTTGTACCACGTTGACGCACGATAATGCTGCCAGCCGAAACGAACTGCTCACCAAATGCTTTAACACCTAATCGTTGTGCGTGTGAATCGCGACCATTACGTGAACTACCGCCTGCTTTTTTATGTGCCATTTTTCTCTAATCCTTAATCTTGATCTGCAAGTAGGTTACTTTTAACTTACTTAGCAGCGATTGCTTCAATCTTAATTTCAGTAAAACTTTGGCGATGGCCTTGTGTTTTACGATAATGTTTACGACGACGGAATTTAAAAATCATTACCTTGTCGCCACGACCATGTGAAACCACTGTTGCTTTAACAGTTGCACCTTTGATAATAGGTGAGCCAATCGTTGTTTTATCGCCATCTGAAACCATTAAGATTTGATCTAAGGTAACAGTAGCGCCAACTTCAGCTTCTAGCTTTTCAACTTTTAATCTTTCGCCTGCAACTACGCGATATTGCTTACCACCAGTTTTGATTACTGCATACATGATTATGCCTTTAACTCATACTTCAAAAGAATCGCGCATTCTACGCAATTAATTCTGCAATGTAAACCTCAATCGCGAGTCGAATCAAAAAAATAACTATACAGTTAATATTTATCAACTTCCACAACGAACAATTTCACCATACTTGCTCACTAGATGGGTGCGCAAAAGCTGGCTGTGCTAGAATAATTATTACTTTTACAGGTTTATTACCGTGACGCCGAGCACCAGCCAATTAGAAACAATTCAATCTTGTATTCATAACGACATTCAAGCGGTTAACACAGCTATCGAGCAATCATTATACTCTGATGTTGACTTAGTAAAACAAATTGCACACTACATCATCAACAGCGGTGGAAAACGCTTGCGACCTAAGCTGGTATTACTCTCAGCAGGACTGTTTGGAGAGGTGAAGCCGCAACACCATCAATTAGCAGCTGTAGTTGAATTCATACACACAGCTACGCTACTGCATGATGACGTAGTAGATGAATCCGAGAAGCGTCGCGGAAAAAATACTGCAAATGCAATATTTGGCAATGCTGCTAGCGTACTTGTAGGCGACTTCGTCTATTCACGCGCATTCCAAATGATGGTTGCAGTACAAAACATGCGCGTCATGGAAGTATTAAGCGACGCGACCAACATCATTGCTGAAGGCGAAGTGCTACAACTACTTAATGTACACAACGCAGACATTACCGACGAAGCCTATCTTCAAGTGATTCATTACAAAACCGCCAAACTGTTTGAAGCTGCCGCACGTTTAGGAGCGATCGTCAGCCAAGCCAACCCTCAAGATGAAGATGCTTTGAGTCGCTATGGCATGCACATCGGCACGGCATTTCAATTAATCGACGATGTACTGGATTTAAGTGGCGATGCACTAGAAATCGGCAAAAATCTGGGGGATGACTTAAGTGAAGGAAAACCAACACTACCCTTACTATACGCAATGCGCACCGGCAACGACACTGAAGCCGCCACAATTAAGCATGCAATAGAACAAGGAGGATTGGAGGACTTACCAGCTGTATTATCCGCAGTTGAAAGCACTGGCGCTTTAGACCACGTTCGCAAGCTTGCTACCAGAGAAGCCGAACTAGCTTGCTCAGCCATTGCACATTTTACCGACTCACCTTACAAACAAGCAATGCTTCATTTGGCCAGATTCTCTGTAAGCAGAACTTATTAACCTCCTCAGAATATTTCAAGCGAGTTAATCGAACAAAAAATACTTTTCTAATTCAGGATGATTTGCTCACCACTATCGGCATGAAAGTAAGTTAAGTGAGCGCAATCACTGGCGCCAGATGTTAATGAGCCATCGAACACAGATTTACCTTCAACATCAACAACTGCATAGCCATTATGATAAAGAGTTACCTCAGCTAATTTTGGTGAAAGCTTAGAGCCCTGACGCATCGCAAAGCTAATGCAGTTTTCTTCTTCAGCCTCAGAATACACCTCCCAATCACGCCCACCTGCCAACTGTGACAACCAGCTAGGCAAATCCACTTCAACACGACAAATAACAGGCTCATCCCACTCTGGATGATGCACTTCTGAGCGCACTAACTCTATTATATCTTGCTGATTGGTTGTTTCTATCATCGCATTTCCCTCTTGCTATAGTACTGTCATTATAATGTTGATTACAATATTTACCTTTATGTTTGTGGCAACACACCAAAATTTCAAGGCCACATGAAATCTTTCTCAACACCAATCATGATGCGGACTAATAAAATTCAACTTACCACATATCACTAACGCGAAGACATTACGTTTAGTTTACAATTTGCCTACCGCAGTGATTAAAATATTAAACAAAAATTAAGGACCATCATGCCCAGCGAACTCGTTGAGATTTCAAACATTCTGCAACAAAACAGTAGTATTTTCATAACACTATCTGTCACTCTAGGCCTGATGGTAGGAAGCTTTTTGAATGTCGTCATTCATAGATTACCTAAAATAATGGAGCGCGAATGGCACAACAATTGCCTAGAACTCCAAGGCAAAGAGATTCCAGAGGCAATTAAATACACGCTCGCAAATCCACGCTCAGCCTGTCCAAAATGCGGACACATGATCAGCGCCTTAGAAAACATCCCTATCATTAGTTACTTAGTATTGAGGGGCAAATGCCGTAACTGCAAAAATCCCATTGGCATGCGTTACCCACTTATCGAAGCGCTCACAGGCATTTTGATTGGCCTAGTAAGTTGGAAATTTGGTTACAGCGCCACCACTATTTTTGCTTGGGCACTCACCTTCGCCCTTATTGCATTAACCTTTATTGATTTTGATACGCAGCTATTACCTGATGATATTACCCTACCACTGCTTTGGCTAGGACTATTATTCAACTTAAATGCCGGTTTTACAGACTTGAAATCAGCCGTCATTGGTGCAGTTGCAGGCTACCTAATATTATGGTCAATCTATTGGCTATTTAAGTTAGTGACTGGTAAAGAAGGCATGGGTTATGGTGACTTTAAATTACTAGCGGCCATTGGCGCATGGTTTGGCTGGCAATTGCTCCCTGCAGTTATTTTACTATCATCAGTACTCGGTGCAATTATTGGCATAGGTTTAATTGTACTCACCAAACGCGGCCGCGAAGTCCCCATGCCATTTGGGCCATTCTTAGCGATAGGCGGAGTAGCCGCATTGTTTTTAGGCAAAGAACTAGCTAGCTTATATTTATACTGAATATTAGCTCTGAAACACTATCTACAATGCGCTTAAACTCAACCTTAATTCACACCCCGATTGTCGCACTAACAGGCGGCATAGGCTCGGGAAAAAGTGAAGCAGCAAAGCAGTTTGAAAAGCTAGGCGTACCTGTAGTTGATACAGATGTCATTGCACATGAATTGACCGCTCCTGGCATGCCAATCCTTAAGGAAATCAATCGTATTTTTAATGGCAATTTCCTCATGCATGACGGCACCCTAGACCGGACAAAATTACGTGCCTATGTATTCAACAATAATACCGAGCGACTTAAACTTGAAGCACTAATACACCCAGCCATTTATCAGCGCACAATCACAAAATTGATTGAAAATGAAAAAAGTTCACCTCCTATATATCAAGTAATCGTTGTGCCGCTGCTATTTGAAAGTAATCGCTACAGTGGCCTTGCGCATACAAAACTGGTGATTGACTGCGATGAAAACCTGCAAATCCAGCGCGCCATGGCGCGTAGCAAACTGACCGAATCGGAAGTGACATCAATGATGCGCGCGCAAATTTCAAGAACTGTTCGTCTCAGCCTTGCTGATGATGTGATAGAAAACAATGGATCCCTCACAGAACTGAAAGAAAAAATTAACGAATTTCATAAAAAGTTCATTAAAACTTGCATAGTTAGCAAATAACTTTGATAATTCAGTTCAACTTTAAATTGTATTGAAATTTAACATTAGGTGCAGCGCTATTTGGTTAACTATGCAATAAATCATGCCTAGCTACGACTACCCTTTTAACGAGCGTATACGCACATTATTGCGCGTGGAGGACTTATGCGCCAAAGTTCTGCACAACGTAGAAGCCGGACATGAACACCACCATCACTCAGCTCTGCTTACGCTGTTACAGATTCTGGATGTTGTAGATCGCGCAGAATTAAAATTAGATTTACTGCAGGAACTGGAGCGCCAAAGACTAACAATGAGCGCGCTCATTGGCAACCCAGCCATCGCCGCAGACACATTACAATCCATTCTGAACAATATCGACATTGCTGCAGAAGCACTACGAGCCGAAACAACCAAACTAGGTCAAACTTTACGTGCAAACGAATGGTTAATGAGTATTAAACAACGAGCTGGTATTCCAGGCGGCGTTTGTGAGTTTGATGTACCTTCATACCACTACTGGCTAGGTCTAGGTGAGGCAAGACGCAGACAGGACTTTCAATCATGGCTAACACCGCTCATGCCTATGCACCAAGCGATTGGTATCATCTTACATATATTACGTGGCAGCGGCTTCACCACGCAACTAATCGCCAATAAAGGCGCATATCAGCAAATGCTCAGCGGCGCTAAACCAGCGCAAATGTTAAGAATAGAAGTTGCGGATGATGTCACCTGCTTCCCAGAAGTCAGTGCCAATAAATATGCAATTAACATACGATTCAACACTCTTGATTGCTCACAAAAACCGCAGAAATATGATGAAGATGTCAAATTCACATTGACCCTTTGTAATTTATAATTGCCAATGTGATTTTTACTAATCTATAAACCAACAACGCACTACCATCAGCCCTTAAATTAATTTATCCGCATAAAACATGGTCACCATTAAAAAACGCATGGTTGCATGCCCTAACTGCAGCAAGTTATCCGAGTTTGCACCGAGCAATGCCTTCCGTCCTTTTTGTAGTGAGCGCTGCAAATTGATTGATTTAGGTTTATGGGCAAGCGAGCAATATGCCATTCCGGAGAACGCTAAGCATGACGACCTTTCGAATGAAAATGCTAACGACTTCTCAAGTCATTAATGACACAAAATCCACCGCATTAATTTCATTCTTTAACTTTTAATTTGAGAGCCTGACTATGCAAAGCATTTTAAGTAAACACTTTTTTAGCAAGGCATTGTTTTTATCACTAGCGATAAGCATGATCAATATCGCAAATGCGGCTACTACTGGTTCAGAGATAGTTTCGATACAGGGCGCATGGGTTCGCCCAACCAATCCTGGCCAAGAAGTTGGCGCCGCCTACATGACACTAACCAGTTCACAGAACGTAACCTTGGTCAGCGTGGAAAGTGATGTGACTAAAAGCGTAGAAATACACAACATGTCGATGCAAAATGGCGTCATGAAAATGCGCATGCTCGATTCATTGCCACTCAGTGCTGGCAAGCCATATAAACTTGCGCCTGGCGGCTTTCATTTGATGCTATTTGACCTAAAAAAACCACTTGCTATAGGTGATCAAGTAAATTTCGTGCTGAATTTCAAAACGACAAAAAACAAAAAACCTGTTGAGTTCAAGCAACAGATCAAAGCGACAGTGCAATCTTCAGCAGATGAAAATGCCAAACACTGACACACACAAATACTAGAACTTCTCTAATAACTTATGCCGCTTGCCCACGGCATTAATATATCAGTTCCAAGCACTGCGTTGCATTGCTATACCATGCGCACCATGTTCCCTAGCGATTGACAAGTCATTCGCTTGCAATCCGCCAAGCGCATAAACCGGCAACGAATAATCTGCTATCAACTCACTAAACACATCCCACCCAAGTGGCTGCGCATCAGTATGACTCAGTGTTTTTTGTACTGGCGATAACACAACATAATCCAGACCTAATGACTCGGCATGTGCCAGTTCCTGACGGTTATGGCAAGAAGCTCCGTAGAGTTTTCCCTCAGGCTTAACTTTCAATTGCATAAGAGCACGTGAGGATAAATGCACGCCTACCATATCCAATGTTAGCGCAACATTCAAGTCAGAATTAACGAATACTTTGGCTTCGTATGGACTGGCGACCTCTACCACCCTTTCTATAAACAGAAATAGCTCTTCAGGTGAAAGCTGCTTTTCACGCACTTGAATCATCATCAAGCCATTATCCAAAGCGATTTTCAAGCGTTCAAAAAACAAGGCTTCGCCCAGTTCACTTAAATTTGTAATAGCATATATTGACGATAGACTAAGCGCACTGAGGATTGGCGCATTAGCTGGTAGCATTGGCGCAACCATGACCTTCTCGGGATTCTGCCAACTAATGGTTTGCTTCTCAAGACCAAATGGCTCGCCATGCCACTCCACCACAATAAAAAAATGAAGTTTTACAGTTTTAGCTGGCGACTCTAATTTACCTTCCGCATCATACTTAGCCTCATAGTCATATGACCGTGTAAGCCACGGGTAAAAGGCTGTGACATCAATCCCAAGCTCTTCCTTTAACTCTCGCTTGAGCGCATGTTCTGGCGTTTCATTGACTTCAATCTTTCCTCCCGGGAACTCCCAGTAACCCGACCATGGCTTATCCACAGGGCGTTCAGCCAACAACACTAAACCGTTGTCGCGCTGGATAACGCCTACTGCGGCGTGCGTGATATTAGTATTAGACAAGGCGTTACTGTATCAAGATCTGTAATCAGCATTAATTTTGACGTAATCATAAGAAAAATCACACGTCCAAACTGTACAGGCAGCATCACCACGCGCCAACTCGACACACACCAAAATCTCTGACTCCTTCATCACCGCTGAGCCTTGTTCCTCTTGGTATGCAGCCGCCCTACCACCATTTTCAGCCACTAATACATCACCTAAATACAGCTTCAATGCATTCACATCCAACTGCTCAACACCGGCATAACCAATCGCAGCCAGAATACGTCCCAAATTAGGATCTGATGCAAAAAATGCAGTTTTAACCAATGGAGAATGCGCAATGGCGTAAGCCACTTTACGACACTCATCCTCATCTCGACCACCTTGAACATTAATGGTCATGAATTTTGTCGCACCTTCACCATCACGCACAATAGCTTGTGCAAGTTCAATCGCCACATCTGTCAGCGCATCACGTAACGCGATAAAATCAGCGCTAAGTTCTGAGATTTCTGCATTTCCAGCCTGATTGGTTGCCACTATAATCAGACTATCGTTGGTTGAAGTGTCGCCATCCACAGTAATGCAATTAAATGATTTATTGACCGCATATTGAATGATGCTATCAAGCGCAGCTTGGCTAACCGCAGCATCAGTCGCAATATAACCTAGCATGGTCGCCATGTTCGGATGAATCATGCCGGAACCTTTACTGATACCGGTCACCGTCACTTGCTGACCACCTAACGTAAGACTGCGTGAAGTGCCTTTTGCCACGATATCCGTAGTCATAATCGCTTCAGCCGCATTTAGCCAATTATCTTCGGTTAAATTAGCAATCGCCGCTGACAAGCCCGCAACCACTTTATCTGCTGGCAAAGGTTCTAAAATTACACCCGTTGAAAATGGCAGCACTTGCTCAGTTTTTAAATTCAGCGCCGCTGCCAAAGCATCACAGGTTAACTTTGCTCGATTGAGACCATCTTCACCTGTACCAGCATTCGCACAACCAGTATTCACCAGTAAAGCACGAATCGGCGAGCCGCTCGCTAAATGGGTTTTGCATAACAATACCGGCGCGGCGCAAAATTGATTCTGCGTAAAGACTCCAACCACATGGCTGCCTTCTGCCAACGTCATCACCAGCACGTCTTTACGGTTGAGTTTACGTATAGCAGCTTCAGCAAAACCGAGCTTAACACCCTTTACAGGCAATAGTTTATGGGCAGTCGGCGCAGATAAATTTACAGGCATATTGAATCAACTTTGGCAATTTAGAGAGAAATAAATGGAATCAAAAAACACATGCAATTCTACCGGAATACAAAGAGTCTAGTCATGCAAGTGAAGAAATCGAAAAGCAAATCAAGAGCCTTAAGACAACTAGGCACGTCGCCAGATTGTACCTTGCGACGAATCTTCCAGCACGATTCCTACTTCAGCAAGCTCCTTACGAATACGGTCTGCTTCGGCGAAATTTTTCGCCTTTTTCGCTTCGTTACGTAACACAATCAGCGCATCCACATCAAATGTATTGCCCGAAACAACCTCAAGCGCTGGTGAACTTTGCAAGTAGCTATTAGGTTCTCGCTGTAACAAACCCACTATCCCTGCCAAACCTCTTAACAATGCGGCCGTGTCTAATGAGCGCGTTTTATTTAACTCATTCGCCAAATCAAATAACACCGCAAAGGCTTCTGGTGTATTAAAGTCATCATCCATTGCCGCCTTAAAACTTGCGGCTTGCGGCTGCTCCCAGTCAATAGCCGCATCAGGAATTGGCAATCCGCGTAATGAAGTATATAGACGCGTCAATGCTTGTTTAGCATCATCCAAGTGCTGGTCACTATAGTTAAGTGGACTACGGTAATGTGCTCGCAAAATAAAGAAGCGCACGACTTCTGCATCGTATTTTTCCAGCACGGTACGAATCGTAAAGAAATTGCCTAAAGATTTAGACATTTTCTCATCGTCCACACGCACAAAACCATTGTGCATCCAGTAGTTCACCATCTGACAAGGTTTTCCATCATGACTATGTGCGGCTTCAGACTGTGCGATTTCATTTTCATGATGCGGAAACTGTAAATCCTGACCACCACCATGAATATCAAACTGTTGCCCTAAATGATGTGAGCTCATGGCTGAGCATTCGATATGCCAACCAGGGCGACCTTTACCCCATGGCGAATCCCAGCTAGGTTCATTGGGTTTTGCTGCTTTCCACAACACAAAATCCATCGGGTCTTTTTTATGCGTATCTACTTCTACGCGTTCACCAGCTCGCAAGTCATCCAACGACTTTCCGGATAGCTTGCCGTAGCCTTCAAAATTATTCACCGCGTAATACACATCACCATTTGAAGCCGAATAAGCAAAGCCTTTATCGATTAGGGTAGCAATCATACTTAGCATGCCACCTACGAACTCTGTAGCTTTCGGCTCAATGTCTGGGCGTATCACGCCAAGTTTGGCGGAGTCTTCATCCATTGCATCGATAAAACGTTGCGTCAACTGTGCAATAGTTTCGTTATTTTCATTGGCTCGTTTAATAATTTTGTCATCAATATCCGTAATATTGCGCACGTAAGTTACATCGTACCCACTAGTGCGCAGCCAGCGATTGACCATATCAAACACTACCATCACGCGCGCATGACCTAAATGGCAATAGTCATATACCGTCATCCCACATACATACATGCTCACTTTTCCAGCAACAATGGGCGTAAATACTTGCTTATCACGAGCGATGGTATTGTAAATTTTTAACATAATTTAATAGGTGAATGATTTTTAAAGTGTTGAAAACACAAAGTGTTAACTCGTAAAATAGGATAAAGGGCAGTTTAGCGAAATATATTGCCTTAAACCTAAATGAGCTATTGGAGGTTACTTAGGCTATTGATAGAATTGCGTTTTATCTTGCTCACCCAAAAAGTATATCACAATGAATAATTTTATTGCGTCACTCGCGCCTTCCATAACAAGGTTTGCGTGGATTTTATCAGCAAGTTTACTATTCTCTCCTGCACATGCAGATGAGCTAAAAGATATTTCACAAATGGCAGAACACGGTCAAGGCGCGGCAGCATTAGATAAGGTGAACGTATATATTGCTGCCAACCCAAAAAACGCACAGGCTTTGTTTATGAAAGGCGTTTTCTTAGCCGAACAAGGTCGTCGTGATGAAGCAATCAGAACCTTCACCGACATCACTGAGAAATTCCCGAACCTACCTGAACCATATAACAACCTAGCAGTGCTATACGCTGACCAAGGCCAATTTGATAAGGCTAGAAAAGCACTTGAAACCGCAATAAAAACGCATCCAAGCTACGCAACTGCACATGAAAACCTTGGTGACATTTACGCTCGCATGGCTTCAGAAGCTTACGACAAGGCATTGCAACTTGACACTGGCAACACTCGTGCGCAAAGCAAGCTATTGATGATTAAAGACATTTTTGTCGCGGGTAGCAAACCCGCAGCGCAGCCAACTACAACCCAGCCAAAAGAACCAGTAAAGGTGGCTAATGTAGCAACTCACGCCACAGAGACGAAACCTACCGAGACCAAAAAGGCTGATGCAACGCCGCCAGAGAAAGTAGTCGTTGATACGACAAAAACAATGAATGAAGCTTTAACCAACGCAGTTAACAACTGGTCACAAGCATGGGCATCAAAAAATCTTGATGAATACTTCGCAAGTTACGGCGCCAACTTCCAGCCAGCACAAGGCGAAAGCAGAAAATCATGGGAGGCACAGCGCCGCGAACGTATTACCAGACCATCTAAAATTAACATTGAACTGTCAAACATGAGTATTGACTCTGTAGACAGCAATAATGCCAAAGTGCGTTTTAAACAACAATATCGTGCCGATGGCAAGCCAATCCGCACAACTAAGACTCTCATCATGAAAAAAGCCGGTGACAACTGGTTTATTGAGCAAGAGATTGCAAGCCATTAATTAGGATTTTTTGATTAAGTGATCTCAGCAAATAAAGGTTTAACATACGCGCTTCTGGCAGTTATTACACTATTGCCATGGAATGCCACGGCAGTAAATCGCTTCAGCTTTAGCAATTTATTGCCGCAACCTACGTTTAATAATGCAGTAAGTTATGCCAGTGACATTGCAGAAAGTTTACTTGTCAAAAGTTTGCTAGAGATCACGCAAGGTAAGAATCAGCAAGCTCTAGATACAATTAACGAACTGTTGCGCAACACCCCCAACTTCAAACTTGCCCACTTAGTTCGCGGTGATCTACTAATGGCGCAAGGCAAATATTTACAAGCTTTCGGAAGCCCCGATAACAACCCAAGCGATGCCATTAAGGATTTGCAAAACGAAGCTCAGGTACGTATTGAACGTTACCTATCACATAAAAATACAGAAAAACTTCCTGACCTTTTATTGTCACCAAGCGAGCAACAAGATCACGTGATCGTCGTTGATACAGATAAATCACGTTTGTATCTATATAAAAACAATGGTGAAAATTTAAGTTACGTAGCCGACTATTACATTACTGTTGGCAAAAATGGTGTTGAGAAAAAAACTGAAGGTGACAAGCGCACTCCTATTGGCGTTTATTTTGCCAAGCAAAAAATAACACGACCTCTCGCCGATATGTATGGCGATGGTGCCTATCCTCTCAACTACCCTAACGAATGGGATATTCAACACAAGAGAAGCGGATCTGGCATTTGGTTACATGGCACACCAAGTAGCACTTATAGCCGACCACCACACGCTAGTGACGGTTGTGTAGTTTTGACCAATGAAGATTTAAAGTCGCTCGCTCCGATTCTGCAAACTGGCAAAACGCCAGTGATTATTGCAAACAATCTGAAGTGGCTTGATAGTAACAACACCTCATCTGAGAAACTAGCATTAAACGAGGCCATTAATAGCTGGGTGAATGATTGGAAGTCTCAAGACACAGCAAAATATCTGGCACATTACTCTCAAGACTTTTCCAGTAACGGCATTAACTATCAACAATGGGCAGAGCACAAATACCGCGTACAGGCCAGTAAGTCTAAAATAGACATTTCACTGTCTGAAATTAGTATGTTTGCTTACCCTGATACTGAAAAGAACTTGGTTGTCGTAGATTTTATCCAGAGCTACAGTAGCCCAACACTAAGCAATAAAATGCAGAAGCGTCAGTATTGGATTCAAGAGAACAATACCTGGAAAATCATCTACGAAGGCTCTGCTTAGCTATAAATCAGAGCCCATTTTTATCACTAAGCTTATACCTTAGTTGGCTGTATATTTTTTAAACTTTAAGGGAAATCATGCGTAAACTTTATACATTCCTGCTACTGGCACTTTTAAGCAGTTCAGCACTTATTAGTCAGTCTGCATTTGCGGCTAATCCGCTACTGGTGATTGAGACCAATCATGGCAACATCGTTGTAGAACTCTACCCGGAAAAAGCACCTAAAACTGTGGCCAATTTCATGCAGTATGTAAACTCTGGATTTTATAAAGACACCATTTTTCATCGTGTAATCAATCGCTTTATGATTCAAGGTGGCGGATTTACTGCTGACATGACAGAGAAAAAAACACGTGCTCCAGTAATTAACGAGGCAGGAAATGGTTTGCTAAATGAAGTGGGAACACTGGCAATGGCAAGAACTTCAGACCCGGACTCAGCAACTGCACAATTTTTCATCAACCTAGAAAATAACCAATTTCTAAACTATCAAAGCCCTGCACCTGAGTTGATTGGCTACTGTGTATTCGGCAGGGTGTTAAAAGGGATGGATGTTGTACGTGATATTGCGGCTACACCAACCGGCTTTTCAGGCCAGTTTAGCGATGTGCCAAAATCTCCAATAGTCATTAATCAAATCAAGCCAATGTAGACGGCACTCAAGCATTTTCATTTCAATTACTTTTTTATTAAGGATACCTTGTGGTTAAATTACTCACGAATTTTGGCGAAATTACTCTTGAACTTGACGCGGAAAAAGCGCCAATTACAACGGCTAATTTCTTACAGTATGTAGACAATGGCTTTTATGATGGCACTATATTTCACCGCGTAATTAGCAACTTCATGATTCAAGGTGGTGGCTTTGATGCATCTATGAACCAAAAAGAAACAGCAGCTGAAATCAAAAATGAAGCAGACAATGGCCTAGCGAATGATAAATATACCATCGCTATGGCACGCACTTCTGCACCTCATTCAGCAAGTAGTCAGTTCTTTATCAATGCCACTAACAACGACTTTCTTAACTATACATCACCAACTGGCAGCGGTTGGGGTTACTGTGTTTTTGGCAAAGTAACGGCTGGCATGGATGTCGTGGACAAAATCAGACAAGTAGCTACAACTAATCGCAAAGGCCATCAAGACGTGCCTGTTGAAAACGTTGTGATTGAAAAGGCGACGCGCTGCTAAATCCATGCATTAGCATGAGTGACCTCAGAGATAAATCAAATTCAGCCCCCCCCCAAGCTTGACACATTTATCTCTGAATCAATCATCTCCAAGGACTCTCCTATCTCAGACTTAATCAAACCTGACTTATTTATTTCCGACTTGCATTTATGTGCGAGCCGTCCTCATATCACTGCTGCATTTCTGCATTTTCTACAAACATCCGCAACTCATGCCCATGCGCTTTATATTTTGGGTGATCTATTTGAATACTGGATTGGTGACGATGATATAGAAGATGCTCACATTACCCCAATTATTGCCGACTTGCGCTCTTTAGCTGAAGCTGGGGTAAATGTATACTTCATGCATGGTAATCGAGATTTCCTAATAGCGGACCGCTTTTGTAACGCTACAAAAATCAGCTTACTGCAAGATCCAACCTTGATTAACTTACATGGCAAGAGAGTGCTCTTAAGTCATGGAGATGCGCTGTGCACCGATGATACGGCATATCAAACATTTCGCCATCAAGTAAGAAATCAACAATGGCAAGAGCATTTTTTAAGCCAATCATTACAGTCACGCAGGCATCAAGTTGAGAACATAAGAATGCGAAGTGAACAAGAGAAATCAACAAAATCAGCAGAAATCATGGATATTAACCAAGCGGCTTTAGCGGAGCTGCTCGCCGATTATGATTACCCGGAAATCATCATTCATGGCCATACCCACAGACCACATCAACACCATCTCCAGCTAGATAATCACGTCATCACGCGCTGGGTGCTGGGTGATTGGTATGAGCAAGGCAGCTATTTAGCTTGTGACGAGAATGGGTTTAAATCGGTAAATCTATAAGTAAAAAGGCGTGAATAAACGCTTCAACTAAGGTATATAGCCAGGTATTTTACTTTCATCCACTTCATCCATCTGTGCTGGCTCCAAGAAGCGCTCTGCATATTTCAAATAAATCTTATCCCGAATAAAAATATCAAATAGATCAGGATCTATATGATTATCTAACTTCATCTTACCCAAAATATATAGCGACTCAGATAGCGTTTTAGCATTTTTATATGGTCTATCTTTAGCCGTAAGTGCCTCAAAAATATCAGCAATTCCCATTACACGCGCCGGAACAGACATCTGCTCACGTGTTAAGCCTCTAGGGTAACCCTTTCCATCCATACGTTCATGGTGACCGCAGGCATATTCTGGCACCCGTTTCAAAGCCTTGGGATAGGGTAATGACTCCAGCATACTGATTGTGACTACAATATGATTATTGATAACCTCACGCTCTTCTGCAGTTAAAGTCCCTCGTGCAATATTTAGATTGTAAACTTCATTTTCACTTAGAAATGGCTGCGCAATCCCATTCTCATCCAATATCGTCATTGCAGCAATGTCTGCTACACGCTGCTGGTCTTCCGCAGTCATATACTCACCACCAAAGTTTGAGCGCCGCAGAAAGTCCCGGTCTTCATCACACTTTAACTTGAACGCTTCTAGTGTTGATTGCTCTTTATCAAAATCAACTTGGCCACCACTACGTAATGTGAGTATCTGCGCTTGAAAAGATGTGCACTCTGTTTGCTTTTTCAGCAGTTCAAAACGTTGATCAATCAAATAAATGCGGTCAAATATAGCAGATAGCTTTGTAGGTTTATCCATTACGGATTCTGGCGTAGTTACCTTGCCACAGTCATGTAACCAACCTGCGATTTTAAGCTCATAGAACTCTTTCTCATTCAGAGTAAAGCTTTTTAGCGGACCGGTTTTAGCATCGATCGCGGCTTGAGCCAACATCATGGTGAGCTCAGGCACACGCCTACAATGACCGCCAGTATACGGAGACTTTTGGTCAATCGCCTCAGCCATCAGCTCAATAAACGCCTCAAACAACCCTTTTAATCCTTCAATTAAATTATGGTTCGTCATTGCAACGGCTGCCTGCGAAGCTAGTGATTCAACCAAGCTTTGAATTTCAATTGAGAAAGGAATAATCTCTTTCGTGTCCAAATCAATTGCATTAATTAGTTGCAGCACACCAATAACTTCTGCCTCATGATTTTTCATGGGAATAGTCAAAAATGACTGAGACCGATAACCTGTCTTTTCATCAAACTTCCGCGTACCACTAAAATCAAAATCTTGAACCAGATAAGAATTATCAATATTAACGGCCTGATCATTCAAGGCCGCATAGGCTGCTACTGTAGTAAGATTCGGGCTGCCATCATCCAAATATAAACGTAGTGGTGGGAATGGAATATCTTTACCTGTCGTACCGCCCAACTCGATATTAAGAGTCTTATTACTCATAATTTCAAACTTAAGGCTCTGATCATCAGTCACGGTATAAAGCGTACCGCCATCAGCATTAGTGATTTCTATAGCACCCAATAGAATACTCTCTAATAGCCGCTTATTATCACGTTCAGCAGAAAGTGCTACACCTATAGTGTTAAGTCGCTCTAATCGATTAAGCAGTTGAGTATTTTGTAGAGGTTTCATAGTAACCAGTAATAGTAAATAACTAAATTAAAACGATTTATGAGACTTGATTTCAAACAATCAAGTTTTAAATTACTGGATATCTGATGTACATATCATAAAGATTAAGCTAATAATGATGTATCAAAATGGAACTCCATCTTCACGCCGGCCAATTCAATAACATCTTGATGAGTGAGCGAAAATGCCTGCACTCCAGTTGAAGTGCCATTCACACTAGGGAATATGTCCCCTTCTACATGTGTAATGTAATAGCCTTGCGGCCTTTTGGTAATCACCGCAACTTGCATACCAACCTTACCGAGCGTCGTAAGCGCCTTATTAAGGATTAACTCACGTCCCGCATTTGATCCATTTAGCACTTTTATTTTTGCAGGTGCTAACACCTCACCACTACTATTTGACATGTTTTTTGCCATCGGCGGCGTAGCACTGTCTGGCAATACTGGCGTCTCTGACTTAGATGTTAAAGTGTCAGCTATTACTTGTTTTTCAAAACCAATCGCCGCATCACTTGTTGGTGTAGCACTGACGGCCTCTTCATTTAGATACTCTAATTGAAATTTCCCAAATTCAATTAAATCCCCATGCCGCAACAGATGCTTCTTAATTAACTTAGCATTGACACGAGTACCATTAGTACTTCCAACGTCTTCAACATAAAAATCATCCCCTATGTTCAAAATAGCAGCATGCTCACCACTGACAGCTAAATTATCAAGATGTATATCACTTGTAGATCGCCGTCCTATCGTAGTGAGCACTTTCTCAAGCGGATAGTCACATAGAACTTTACCGTCTAAAGTAAGAATAAGCTTTGCCATGATCTACCCTACGATTCAAACAAATTCATTAAAATCAACTTAGCATACTTATGCTTGCTTCAACTGGCACTTGTATGAGTTGGCATGCAACAACTAGCTTCTGGCACTTTTAACTTCAGAGGCACGCACATCGACTGCAAGCTTATCTAGGACGCCATTGATATATTTGTGACCGTCAGTACCGCCATACAACTTGGCGAGCTCCACACCTTCATTAATCACAACACGGTATGGAATACTCATATCAAACATCAACTCACAACCAGAGATACGTAAAATGGCATGCTCTACTGGACTTAACTCTGCTAGAGGACGATCAATAAAGTTTGCCAAGTGCTTATCAAGCGCTTCGACATGCACTGTCACAGACTCTAATAATTGTTTGAAGTAAGCCTCATCCGCTTTTTTATAGTCAGGGTCATCCACCATATCTCGAAAAATAGACCCTAATGCAGATTGATTCAACATCCCGCGGTAAACAGCTTTCAATACTAACTCACGAGATTTTCGTCGATTCTGAGCAACACCTTTTCTAGCGCCGCCACTTTTCTTTGGACTAGTCTTCACATCACTACTTGCTGGATTTTTTTCTGATACCAAGCTAGTCACAGAAACACCTGTATCGGTTTGACTATTAATATCAGACTTATTTTTGTCTATCATAACGCTCTAACCAAGTTCGCCATTTCAACAGCTACTTGCGCAGCTTCAGCGCCTTTTACATGCATACGAGCAATGGCCTGATCATCATCTTCAGTAGTCAGCACGGCATTGGCAATTGGAACGCCTGTATTTAACTGCACCTCAGAAATTCCTCGTGCAGACTCATTGGAAACCACTTCAAAATGATAAGTCTCACCGCGAATAATTGCACCTAATGCGATTAATGCATCAAACTTCTCGCTTAATGCCATATGTTGCAATAACAATGGTGTTTCAAGAGCGCCCGGTACGGTTGCAATTGTAATGGCATCGCTTGCAACCCCAAGTTTCAATAACTCGGTTTTACATGCACTTAATAGTCCGTCGCCTATATCACTATTAAATCTGGATAAAACCACACCAATTTGTAAACCGGCACCACTTAAATTTCTTTCTATCTCTCTCACGCCAAATATCCTTAACCCTAAATTTAGGGCAGTATTAATTAATTGACACAGATTCAAGCTAATACATAAACAATCAATGCATCCAATTTATAAAGCACCTAAAAGAAATTTGCAGATAAAAAATGATCAGGATAGGCCTCTAACAATTAACCTATCCCAATACAGTTTTTAACATAACTTGAATGCATTTAGCTTGTGAAACTATTCACTCAAAGTTTACCGTCTAGACCCATTTGATAATACTTATGGGTGATTTTATCTTGATTATCTAGCAACCAATCAATGTCCGGTTTATTTGTCATTGCTTTGTGAATCGCTAGTGCTGTTGCTTTACGATGAATATCGAAGAGAATCTTATGATCAAGCTTTTCATCCTTACTCACCATAGGATTAAGCCATACTGAAACAATAATTCCCAAATCATTAGCACGTTCCTTAGGAATATCTCCAGCACGAACCGCATCCAACACACCATTGGCAATGGCAGCTTGTACTGTTCCCATCAAGATATTCGTATATTTACTATCTTTGACAGTGACTTTACTCACCATCAAAGTTACGGGTCTTACTTGAATATCAGTGTTCAACAATGCAAAAACACGTGTATGACCAGCCACTTGGTCTCCCGTCAGGGTTGCAATGGCCGTACCTACAGGCCCATCTAACTCACCGATGATAACCTCTGGTTCAGCTGCAGTTCCTGGAGGACCTCCAGCTATTAAAGCTTCACCCGTACGCATTACAATTCTTTCGCTCAAAGTATTCTCCTTAATATAATCAAACCTTACTTCTTAAATATGATATAAAAGTCTCATCTATTTATTATACATTAACTATTATTACCTAAATGAAACTAATGTGCACTAAAGTTGAGATTATTAGTACTATTTTTCAACTTTTATTAATAGGAAGAACTTTTTTACAAGATAACTCAACATTCTTGTAAAATTGATAAACAAAAAATTGCAGGTATTGATATGGCATCGAAAAAAGAAACTGAAACCACTCAGGTAGACACTGAAAATAAATCTCTTGGTCGTCATTTGGGTACCACAATTAGGCAGCTACGTTTACAACACAACCTGACCATTGCAGCAGTTTCTGAGAAGGCTGGTATTAGTCGTGGCATGCTCAGTAAAATTGAAAACAGCCTAGCTGCAACTAGTTTAGAAACTTTAGAGCAACTTGCAAATGCGTTAGGCGTTACCTTATCAAAACTATTTCAAAACTATAACCTACCCCGAGGTGCAGCACAGTTGGTGAAAAAAGGTGAAGGCATGGAGGTGGTAAGGAGAGGTACTCGTGTCGGTCATACTTACCAATTACTTGCTTATGATCAAGGTCCACAAAAAACTTTTGAACCTTTTTTAATTTCATTAGAAGATTCTTGTGAAGAATTTCCATCATTTGAACATCCTGGCACTGAGTTTATTCACATGCTGGAGGGCAAGTTAGAATATCGTGTTGGAAAAGATACGTTTGTACTTAACAGCGGAGATTCTCTTACATTTAATGGAGAAATTCCACATCGTCCAGAAACATTAATTGAAACACCGATTAAGTTTCTTGCCATCATTCACTACGATGCACCTAATCTAGAAAACATAGAAGAATAGTTATGTAAAAAATCTTATTTATAACGCAGCAATAGAAAGAGAAATTGCAAACCTAGTGAGGTTATTATCAGTATTAATTTAATATTGAAAAAGACTTCGATCCAGATGAAACAAAAGAGAAATGCTCTTGAACTGCTCTTCAAAAACAGGAGGTTGGCAACAGAACAAGCAACCAAAAGCTGAGTAGGTAGAATAATTGGGATGATCACCGCGCAACTGGTGACTTCTACAGCACAAGGCGTAACCCCAATATACTTAGAATATATTCCAATTAATGCAAACTACAGAAAACTAGGCCTCAACAAGCAACTACTAAAAAGTTTATAGTAGGGCTGAGATAAAAGGTACAACACTCGAGGAGAGCCTTTTAATCGCTAGAACATAGCATCAAATGGAGTACGTTTGTGGTAAAAATTGCTTGTCACCACAAACGTAATTTAAAACAAGCTTGTTATTCATATTAACTATTTTAAATAATAAATAGTTTTAAATATAAACAGCGTTAGTTAAAGTGGTGCACGTTGACCGCAGAAAAAACCTACTGCATAGTCTGGGGTCTGAAATGTAATACGACTTCCTGACGGGAAATAAAGAACATCACCAACAGTTGCTGTCACTTTTTGACCGGTTTCGTCAGAAATAATAAAAGTACCATCTACAATAATTTTCATTTCTTCATAATCGTAGTCATACACAAGTTCATTACCTTTTTCTAAACGAAAAAAACCAGCGCAAATTGTTTTGTCTTTATCGGCAGATACGAATGTGTCTCCCAGCCAAGCTGGCACGCCAACAACATTCATAGATGGTTGAACATCTTTAATAGCCTGTTTTTTATATTTAAACGGTTTTGTACTCATTACATTTCTCCTTAGGGGTTGATTAACTGTTGTCTATTAAATCGCTACTTGAATAAACCCACAATTACCCCTTAGGCGTACTCATAAAGAAGCATAAACAATATGCTCATGACCTGCTCCCCACTTGCACTCATAAATCATCGGACTACTAAATAAACCATTAAATATCCACTCTGTTAGAACGTGTGACTACCTCACGTTTAAAAACAAAGTCAAAACCAGCCTGCAGGCACGAAAGGGATGTCGGTGATGGTGAAAGAGCGAGCGCCGCGTCCAGCGTCGGTTAGTGCGGTGGCCGCTGAGAGCGTTGAAACCGTCAAAGAAGCAAGGCAAATGCAGAGCGTGGTGGGCAGACAGGCCATGCGGCCTAGTGCCAAAACCTTAAAACCATAATTCGGTGACAAAAAGGTGGTCAAACTGGCAGATCACAGGTGATCTTTTAAACAAAACAGGCACAAACAGGCTTAAATCTATCGGGGATTCGTAATACGTGATTGATGACAATCACATAATACGATTTAGTTCAGCCACTATCAATCATGATAAAGTAAAGTAGGCTTTACTTTTAGTCCTCGTATCGCTATAGTATAAAACATGAACATTTTAACGATTGGTGCAATCATCAAGAAAGAGAGAACGGCATGCGGCCTGAGTCAAAAGGCACTGGCCGAGGCCTCGCACGTCTCCAGGGTGACAATTGTAAATCTGGAAAGAGGTAAGGTTGGCGACATAGGTGCCATAAAGCTCTCTGAGATTGCTGAAATTATCGGCACCCCTATGTTCTCAACTGGGAAAAAGATGGATTTCGTCAAGATAACGCTCAGTAACATCAATACAAGCTACAAAAAATCCATGTCAGTGTCTGATCTGGAAAAGTTCATGCTGAGCGGAAAAATCGAGCCAGGACTTGAAGGACAAGTGATGCATCTGATCGATGAGACGCCAACCTCTTTGGTCGCTGGAGCCGTAAAGCAACTTTCCGCCAAGAAGAATATCAATGCCAAGTTGGTCTGGAAGACACTTGCGCACGTAGCATCTGAGATCAAGTCGCCAAACAAGTTCTGGAATGCTGTTGGCTAAGCCAGCGCTAAACTTTCCAGATGGCCCATGGATATCCCTTCTTGAGAAGGCGTATAGGCTTTTTGACTCGGTTGCCGCCGATGGTTTCACCATTCCGCGCTGGAGTCTTGGTGGAGGCACCGTACTCATGTTTCACTATGCCCACCGTAAGAGCAAGGACATCGACATTTTCATTCCAGACCCGCAGTTTCTAGGTTACATCAATCCCAGGACCGGTGGTCGCGGGGAGGATGTTACGTCCGAGTATAAAGATACTGCTGAATACGTGAAGCTGTTCCTGCCTGAGGGAGAAATTGATTTCGTTGCTTCATCTACACTGACCAAGAG
>DAIDAH010000090.1 GCA_027310735.1 Methylotenera sp.
GTGCAGCCACTGAGCATGTGTGGCGGCTGAAGCCTAGAAGTTAAATTAACCAGTCGTGCAAACTTGCCACGATTTGGTGGCAGTTATCTCGCACATAGTCACTCGGCTGTTTTAAATCTGGCACCACCACAACCTTTAAGCCTGCGGCAATTGCGGCACGTGCGCCTGTTTCGCTATCTTCAAAGGCGATGCACTCTTCTACATTAAGGCCTAATTTTTTTACAGCAAGCAGGTAAATATCCGGGTTGGGTTTGCCGTTGGTTACTTCTTGCCCACTAGTGATGTGGCTAAAGTAATCGAAGACACCGACATGGCTTAATCGGTGCGTGATATGGTGCGTGGGCGATGATGACGCAACGCTGCATATAATACCGTTGGCTTGATAGTGTTTGAGCAATGGCAAGGCGCCATGTTTGAGCGGAAAAACATTATTGCGCTCGGCCAATTGCGCATCTAGCCCTTGCATGACCAAGTTAAAATTACTCACACCGCCTAATTGTTCAATCATAATGCGGGCTGCATCAGGCCCGGCACGACCAATGAGTTCCACGTATTCTGCCTGAGTGTAGGTGATACCCACTTGCTGGGCTGCCTTAATGCAGGCTTGCATAATGATGTGCTCTGAATCAATCAACAGACCATCCATATCAAATATGGCAGCTTTAATGCTGCCCTTATTTATGCTTTTTTTCACGCTTTTTTCACTTCTAATACCTTAAAAAAAGCGAGACTTTAGCACACAACTAAAATCTACATTTGAATTCATTGCGATAGAAATGTAGTCACCTTTTTACGCATGCTAAAATAAGGCCTGTTATTTATCATATTCTTGTCGAGATCAATCTGTGAAATTAGCCACATGGAACGTCAATTCTTTAAATGTCCGTCTGCAACATGTGTTGGACTGGTTAAACGACAATCCGATTGACGTACTATGCCTGCAAGAAACAAAACAAGAAGATAGCAAGTTCCCATATGATGCATTAAAAGCAGCAGGCTATAACGCCATCCATAGCGGACAAAAAACCTATAATGGCGTGGCGATTTTAAGTACACAAGCCATGACTGATGTTGAGCATGGGATTGCAGGCTTTGATGACGAGCAAAAACGTGTAATTTCAGCCACGATCAATGATGTGCGCGTGGTATGCGTATACATTGTGAATGGCCAAGCCGTTGATTCTGAAAAGTATGAGTACAAAATGCGCTGGTTAAAAGCACTCAATACTTGGCTGGCTGGCGAGCTTAAGAAATATCCGAAATTGGTCTTACTAGGCGATTACAATATTGCCCCTGAAGATCAAGATTGCCATGACCCAGCCGCATGGGTAGGACAGATATTAGTCAGCCCCGCAGAGCGCGAGGCATTTCAGCAGTTATTACAATTAGGGTTACACGATAGCTTCAGACTGTTTGAACAACCTGAAAAAAGCTTTAGCTGGTGGGATTACCGCATGATGGGGTTCAGGCGTAATCTAGGCATGCGCATCGACCATATTCTGGTGAGTGATGCATTGAAAGCCAATTGTGTAGCAGCACACATTGACAAAACACCGCGTAAATTAGAACGCCCCTCAGACCATACGCCTGTCGTGCTAGAAATCGCTTAAACACTCACTATAAGATAAATCAAGCGCCACCCAGACCATCACACAGATGGTGTATTCTGTGTAATGCGAAAAATATCAGCTAACCCTTAATTTTAATGCCGAGCTGCTTGAGCTTACGATATAAATGCGTACGCTCCAAGCCTGCAATTTCAGCAAGTTTACTCATATTACTTGCCGCATCTTTCATATGATACTCGAAATATAGCCGCTCAAAGTCATCACGCGCTTCTCGTAATGGTTGGTCTAAAAGCTGCGAATTTAAGGGCACATTTAGCCCAGCATCATCGGTAGAGTTTGCCTGCAAAGCATCGTCAGCGGTAATACTGCCGCTCATTTTGGCATCATCAAACTGATGCAACACGCGATGCACGTCCTCTAAAGTGATTTTCTTACCTAAGCTGGTTTGTATTAAATTACGGACGACAGCATCTAGTTGCGCCAAGTCACCAGGCCATTCTGCATTACGCAAGCTATTTAAAGCCGCAATATCAAACTCTCTATACTCAACATCAGCCAACTCTAATTGTAAATTAGCGATGGCAATAGCCAAATCCGGAATATCTTCCTTATGTTCATTCAATGCTGGAATACGCAACGATACGGCAGATAACACTTGCAGTAAATTGTGATCAAACAATGCTTCCGCCTGTAATCTCAACAGGTTTTCACTTGTGCAACACACTACACGTACATTATATTTTTCCGCCTTGGTAATCAGCAGTAGCAAGCCTTTTTGCTCAGTTCTATTGAGCTCAGATACTTCGCTAATATAGAGCAGGCCATCGCGAATTGACTCTAAAATATCCAAAGGAGCACTTGCCAGCTGGTTAAATTCTGTAAGTTGTAACCAAGGAGTATTAGGGCTTTGCAAGAAGCGTGCGCACAACTCTGAACCGCATCCCTTCATGCCGATCAACAAGACTGGACTAGGGCTATGATTAGCGCTGACAACAATCTTTTCCAAGCGCTCTTTCAATGCCGTGATAATTGGGCTTTTACCTAAATTAGCCAAACTCATTTCAGATTTGGGCAACTGCTCACTATGTTTTAAAGCCGCAGCAACCGTTTTTAATAATTTCTGTAGCGCAATTGGTTTTTCCAAAAAATCAAATGCGCCAAGGCGAGTCGCCTCAACTGCAGTATCAATCGTGCCATGACCAGACATCATCACCACTGGCATTGTGAGCAAACCTCCATTGCCCCACTCTTTTAATAAACTAATACCGTCACAATCAGGCATCCATATATCCAGCAATACTATATCGGGCCGCTCATGCAGACGTATAGCACGCGCAGCTGCCGCATGCTCTGCAAGCACGACGTCATAACCTTCATCTTGCAGAATATCCCGCAAGAGCTCGCGGATACCCACTTCATCATCTACTACTAATATACGTTTTGATGCCATATTGATCTTTAATATTAAATAATCACACTTGTTGAAGCTTAACGTCTTCAAGCAAAAGAGGAATACTGATAATCACAATTGCCCCCAGATTGGCTGGAGCTGTACTGTCCAGATGAGCATTTGAGACATTCTCGACTTTAATACTGCCTTTATGCTCTTCAATGATTTTCTTGACGATTGCCAAGCCTAAGCCTGTGCCATGCGGCTTGGTTGTCACATAAGGCTCAAAAACATGCGACATCATCTCTGCGGGGAAACCCGAACCATTATCTTGTACCGTTAACACCAACATATCATTGAGCACTTCGGTTTTCACAGAAATGATTGGAACCAAACTCGTCGCAAGCGCATCCTGTGCATTCTGCAATAAGTTATGTATCACTTGCCGCAACATCGTACTGTCACCTTTAATGATACAAGCCTGCTTAGCCAAGGACAATTCGATCTTGATTCGAGGTAAATCGTAAAACGATACCACCTCATGAATCAGTGTATTTAAATCTAAACGTTGTAATTGCGGCGCAGGCGAACGCGCATACTCACTAAACTCATTCACCATCTTTTTCATAGCATCAACCTGATTCACTATCGTTTCGGTTGAACGTTTTAAAATTTTCGCATCAGCCGCATCTAATTTATGATGAAATTTATGCGCCATGCGTTCTGCAGATAACTGAATTGGTGTCAGCGGATTCTTGATTTCATGCGCCAGACGCCTAGCTACCTCACCCCATGCTGCATCTCGTTGCGCCTGTATCATGGTGGTTGCATCATCAAATACCACAACGTATCCACCATCAGGCAAAGGTGTACCTCTCACAACTAAAATCTGCTTTCCTTGTGCGTTTGTCAGCTCCACTTGAGTTTGCATGTCATTTTTTTGCAAGCTGCTTGGCTGAAGACTATCAGACTGTAAATTGTCAGCTATTGCCAGAAAAAATCCTTCTAGCGCAGTTTGTCTAACAATCATTTGATCTAATGATAAACCGATGCAGCTATTCAATTCCACGCCCAATATTGCCACAGCCGCCTGATTAAAGGTACGTAACTCAGCACGTTCATTAAGTGCCAGCACACCTGAAGACAAATGCGCCAGTATCGTTTCTAAATATCCATGCGCAGCCTCGACACGTGCACGATTTTTATCTGCTCGCTTAATCGCTTCAGCTAATTGCCGCGTCATACTATTAAACGATTTAACCAACACCCCCAATTCATCTTTACCGTGTTCAGGCAGTACGATACTGTAGTCGCCGCTAGCAATCGCTTTTGTG
The DNA here is from genome assembly GCA_027310735.1 of Methylotenera sp. GTDB lineage: Bacteria > Pseudomonadota > Gammaproteobacteria > Burkholderiales > Methylophilaceae > Methylotenera. Next base: position 4,293 of record DAIDAH010000090.1, read on the forward strand.
CCTTCAGCCAAAACTGTTAATGGTGCAGATAACCGACGGCTTAACACGAAAGCAATGGCAACTGAGGTAAGCATGGCCAACATCATCACCAGAGTAAGCGTAAGTGCGAATACCTCTCGCAATGAAGTACGGCTATAAGAAAGTTTCTGATAGTCCTGATATACATCCTGCACGGCCTCTGCCGTCGTAGCTAGTGACTTAGGAACAGGTTGCAGCAATTGCAGGATACGCGTTTCACCAGCTAAATCCTGCACTGTCACCGGAGCCAACACCCGTAAATACAAACCTTTGCCATCAATGGGTTCAATACTGCCGTATATACGCTGGCGTGCTTGTCTTAACTGCGCCAAGCTAGGCAACTCTGGTAAGAAACTACTCGAATCACTACTGGATACAGCCAAAATTCTACCCTGAAGTGACAGCAAGGTAGCATCTTGAATACCACTCTTTTCACGTAAATCATTCAACATAGCAAAGTGCGTGTTCGAAGGCTGAAAGGCAAGATTAGTCGCCATGCTTTCACCTTTTTCTTTTACATCGGCCAACATAATATCCAAGGCGGTTCGACCAAGATTTAAACCACCTTCAAGTGCGGACTCAACCTTAACGTTAAACCATGACTCTATGGACCGGGTTAAAAAGTTTACTGACACTAAATATACAATAAGCCCTGGTAGGATAGCCATCAGCGCAAAAGTAACCAACAAGCGTAAGGTAAAACGGCTCCCCATCACATGCCCACGAATTTTTCGATATAAACCAAAAAGCTGAAAACCGATGAGTACCACGAGAAAGACCGCTAAGACAACATTTAGTGTTACTAATAAAGTGTAATACTCACCTGATGCCGCAGTGTTTGCGCTTGCATTTGATAATAAGTACAGTAAGAATGCACCTAGTGTTGCACTGATGAATACAACGTATTTCATTTTGCAGTTTCAAGCTTTGCCAAGTTAGGAATCCACTCAAAGCGTTGCGAGCTTATCTTCCAATCATCCGAACCTATCACATCTACTTGTAAGGCCTTTGGTAATTTTTTATAGTCTAGGCGCATTAGCAATTTAGCTTTATAAGGCTCAACTTTCTCGACGTCAGATTTTTGAAGTACCTTCAAATCACGAATTTCAGAGAGTGCCTGCTTTGCCTCATCCAAACTCGCAAATAATTTCTGAGAGTCATCTCGGATTAATAAATACTGTCTGGAAAGTGCGTGATAACTTAAAGAAATATGATGCGTTACCGTCACAATTTCATCATCGAACCAATATTTTCTCGGTACAACCAACTGGAATTCCACCAAAAAATTAAGCTCAAAGCCCTTATTAACTGCTTGCTCAATCTCAGAGCTAAGCTTCACATCAACATCAGCATTCAAGACATACTCATCATCCTGCAACACCAACTCAGCATTTTTAATATTCAATGCGCTATTGCCAACACCAGCGTGTACAGCGGTAACACCTATAGCAACAAAACTGAATAAACAGGTAATCAATAATTTCTTAATTTTTTTGTAATAAGGCATAAAAGAAGCCGTCATGTGCGTTTGATGGAACAAGCTGACCATTCATATGAGTGATGCCTGTATGTTGCTTAGGTTGCGGCAATGCGAATGGAATCTGTACCGCATCAGCATTATTCTGTAAAAATTTGTCCACTTGCCCCTGATTTTCCTCATGAAAAACTGAACATGTCACATAAAGCAGCTTGCCGCCTTTAGCTAACATCTGCCATAAGTTAGGCAATATCTTAGCTTGCTGTGCGGTAAATGAAGCAATATCAGCCTCGCGTCGCAACCATTTGATATCCACATGACGACGCACAATACCCGAGGCTGTACATGGCACATCCGCCAAAATTCTATCAAAGGGCTGCCCATCCCACCAGTTGGAGGCAGAGGCGTCACCCACCAATAAGTTGGCTTTTAAATGGAGGCGATCCAAATTGCTTTGTACGCGTTGCAAACGTACTTCGTCATTATCCAGCGCAGTCATGTTCACGCCTGCTATTTCTAAAATATGACCAGTCTTTCCTCCTGGCGCGCAACATGCATCCAGCACGCGCATATTTGGCTCGGCATCTAGCAATGGCGCAGCAAGTTGCGCGCCATAATCTTGCACAGAAACGTTCCCCTGGACAAAGCCGGGTATTTTTTCAACAGGGATTGGCTTACCTAGAATAATAGCTTGCGTACCCAGAAGGGTTGCATCAATAGACTCTTGTACCAATAATTGTAAATAATCATCAGCACTGATTTTTTGAGTATTAAGACGCAACGTCATTGGCGGGTGTTGGTTTCCCGTTTCCAACATACTCTGCCAATGGCTAGGATATTGCGTCTTGAGCTTATTTATCCACCATTGCGGATAAGAATAAATGGCAACTTCACTCGATTTAACTGCAGCCTCCAGTTGATCTTTTTGACGTAAAAAATTACGCAAAATCGCATTCACTAAGCCCTTGGCCCAACTCTTTGGCACAGGCCGCTTAAACTGACTTACAGCATGCACAGCCTGATTCACCACCGTAAATGTATCGGCCTTATCATGCTGCAACTGATAGATTGCTACTAGCAACAAAGCATTAATACGATCATCCGTCAGTGGTTTTTCTAATAGGCGCACTAAATAAGCATCAATCTCACCGTAAAAACGCAATGTGCCATAACTTAAATCTTGTGCGGCACCTCGCTGTTGTGGCGTTGCGCTAGGAAATACAGCTAATGCGGCTGGTAGTGCCAATGTAAGGTTGCGACCTGACAACACTTGATTGAATGCATTGGCGGCGATTTGTTGGGATATATACAAAGAAAAAGACTTTCAATTAACGGCTAAAATCCTATTCTAACCGCCGATGCACATAGATGCACGTCGATTATGCATTCCTCTTCATTCGCTTAATACGAAGTCGCCATTGCCAGCAACTTTGCCACCCGCTCTTCGGTCTTGGGGTGCGTACTGAATAGGCTATCAATAGAACCACCAGACAATGGATTTATAATCATCATCTGTCCAGTTTCAGGATGCTGCTCGGCTGCATCCATTGGAATCTGATGCGCATAATTATGGATTTTCTCTAGTGCACTTGCCAGAGCTTTAGGATCTCGACAGATTTCTGCACCCATTCTATCAGCCTCAAATTCACGAGCACGTGATATCGCCATTTGTATCAGCATGGCCGCAATCGGCGCCAAAATCATCACCAATATTGCTACGAATGGATGCACATTGCGCTCACCATTTGAGCTCTGTCCCGCAAACAACATCCCAAAACTGCCTATAGATGAAATGGCACCGGCAATCGTGGCTGATATCGTTGAAATCAAAGTATCGCGGTGTTTAACGTGTGCTAGCTCATGCGCCATGACACCACGTAATTCTCGTTCGCTTAAAGCTCGCATGATGCCTGTGGTTGCGGCCACGGCGGCATGTTCAGGATTGCGACCTGTGGCAAAGGCATTCGGCTGAGCCTCGTCTATGATGTAGACCTTAGGCATGGGCAACTGCGCGTTTTCTGCCAACGTTTTTATCATATTGTAGAAGTCGCGAAACTGACCATTCTCAGAGGTCACCTCCTGTGCGTTATACATTTTGAGTACAGCTTGATCGCTAAACCAGTAAGCGTAGACATTCATACCTGCGGCAATAAGCAGGGCAATCATCATGCCACCCTTACCACCTAATGCCGCGCCTACTATACCAAACAAGGCAACAATACCTGCCATTAAAATGGTGGTTTTTAACCAATTACCCAACATATATTCTCCTAATTAATAACGCTACACCAAGAATGCTGCAACAAGAATATGGTGCAATATGCTAAAAATTCAAGCTACTGCGCAGTAAATACGTCACCTACTTGCAGATGTTGGCTTTGGACAAATGCTTGTGCATTCATACGCTTACCACCCGGCGCCTGCAACTCAGTAATATGTAGCAAGCCCTCACCACAGCCCACCAATACGCCATCTTGCACACTCACAATTTCACCCACTTTCGCAGACCCTTCTTTTGCCGTTGCCATCCAGATTCGACAAACCTCGCCTTTCAACATACTCTGTGCAACTGGAAATGGATTAAATGCTCGCACCTGACGAGAAATTTCTACCGCACTTTTTTGCCAGTCGATGGCTGCCTCGGATTTCTCTAACTTATGCGCATACGTCACCAACGAAGCATCCTGTGGCGCGGCTGGTAATGTGCCTTTTTCTTCTAGGCGAGCCATAGCTTCAACCATCAGCGTTGCTCCTTGAGCACTGAGTGCATCATGTAGCGTCTGTGTCGTATCTGACTCAGTAATTGGCACAACACCAACACTCACCATCGCACCAGCATCCAATGCTGGCACGACCTCCATAATCGTCACTCCGGTTTCAGTATCTCCCGCTAACAAAGAACGGTGAATCGGCGCTGCACCGCGCCAACGTGGCAATAGCGAAGCGTGAATGTTATAGCAACCAAAACGCGGCATTTCCAATATGACCGTTGGAATAATCAAACCATAAGCCGCCACAATCATGACATCTGCATTCACATCACAAATATGAGCCTGCACCTCAGCATCTTTAAGCGTTTCAGGCTGAAATACATGTAAACCATGCTGCTCGGCCAATACCTTCACTGGGCTAGCTTTTAACTTCATGCCTCGTCCAGCGGGTCGATCCGGCTGCGTCAGCACCATAACGACCTCATGCCCAGCTTGAATCAGCGCAGCCAGCGCAGGAACGGCAAACTCTGGCGTGCCAGCAAAAATTATTTTCATAAAAAATATCTCTAAAAATGTAAGCTTCTACCCGTAAAGGGCATTCCCACCAATCTAAGCAGCTAAAACTGCAAGATTGGTGCAATAAATCAGACAAGGTGCAAGTGAAAAATTATGACTCAGCATATGCTTGATATGTAAGGAGTAGTTTTTTTGCGAGCAACGTCGTATGACGACGAAATGGTCTAAGCAGGCAAGCCTCGAAGTGGATGCTCGCAAAATTACAATTTTAGCGGTCGCGTTGCTGCTTAATCATTTTAGTTCTAATGCGATTACGCTTAAGTGGGGATAGATAATCAACAAACACCTTACCCAACAGGTGATCTATTTCATGCTGAATGCATACACTTAACAGGCCTTCTGCATGCAAAATGAATTTTTTACCAGTGCGATCTAACGCCTCAACCTTAACCTTCTCAGCTCTTGTCACGCTCTCATAAACGCCTGGCACTGACAAGCAACCCTCTTCATAGTCTTGCTCACCGTTTTTGGAAATAATTTTCGGGTTGATAAAGACTTGTAAGTGATCTTTAGTTTCACTCGTATCAATAAGAATCAATTGGATATGTTGATTCACCTGCGTTGCAGCCAGACCTATACCTGGTGCGGCATACATCGTCTCTGCCATATCGTCGATTAAACGATGAATTACCTCATCGACAACACTCACTGACTTTGCCACAGTGTGCAGGCGCGGATCGGGATAATTAAGAATATCTAAAATTGCCATAAACTCGTTTGTTTCTATATAAAAAGCTTAGGTTTTCCATAAAAGCTTGATTGTTGAATGAATTACGTGATAAATTTAACGTCATTTCACGCTGTTTCTACAGACTACTGTAGCCTGCGTATGTATTTAACCGCATATCTTCTAATGCATTTTTGACCGAGGTCATCAATATATGTTTCGCCATATTATAACGCTGCTCATGTTTTGTTGCTTAAGCTTCAACATTAATGCGCAAGAAGTGACCTTAAAAGAAAATCATCCTGATCGCCACGTTGTTGTTAAAGGCGATACATTGTGGGATATTTCTGCCACCTTTCTAAAAGACCCGTGGCAATGGCCTAAGGTTTGGCAACTTAATCGTAGCCAAATTAAGAACCCACACCTAATCTACCCTGGTGACGTTGTTTTTCTGGACTACAGCAGCGGTCAGCCGCAATTAAGATTATTACGTGAAACTGTTACATTGCAACCTGGCGCCATTGTTGAACCCTTAGAAAAAACTGCAATTCCAACTATCTCTTTAAGTGTGATTGCTCCTTTTCTAAGTCAACCGC
>DAIDAH010000091.1 GCA_027310735.1 Methylotenera sp.
GACTTACCATCTTTTGTATTGAATAATCCATCTTCGGCACGAACCAGATTGCTTTCTGCTGGATTGACTAATTTCAGTCTACCTATCGTGTTTGCTGGTCCAGGTAACGTGTTGTTTGAAACCGAAGATATCGTACCATCTTTGCCTATAGAGACTGCCACGTCTGGTGGAATGCTGATAGGGCCTCCATCTCCCATTACGGTTAGGCCTGACGCAGTCTGTAGAATGCCATTCTCACTAACTTTAAGTGAGCCATTGCGAGTATATCCCTCAGAACCATCTGCTCGTTGAACAGTAAGCCAACCTTTGCCTTGCACAGCAACGTCCAAGTCACGATTGGTGTGTTGGATCGCGCCAGGATTGAAGTCTGCACCCACAGTAGCGTCAACAACAAATGCACGTGTTGGCATGCCTGTGCTTATGACGGGCACTGCACGAAACGAATCCACTTGAGCCTTAAATCCCGTTGAGGTTGCATTAGCTAAATTGTGTGATGTTGTCGCCTGCTGTTCGAGTATGTGCTTAGCCCCTGTCATGGCGGTGTAAATCATGCGATCCATAGCGAGATTCCTTTATCTACTTTCAGCAGCTTTAACGTAGATTAACTAACGTTTGTAAAACTTGATCTTGCGTTTTAATGGTTTGGGCGTTGGCTTGATAAAAACGTTGCGCTGTAATCATATTGACTAGTTCAGCAGTTAAGTCGGTATTAGAGTCTTCAACTGCGGAAGCTTGCAATACGCCTAATGAGCCTGTGCTAGGTACGCCAACGAGAGGTGCGCCAGAGGTTGCACTTTCTGCCCATGCATTACCCCCTAAGGATTGCAGACCATTCGGGTTAACAAAGTTAGCTAACACGACTTGCCCTAGATTTTTTGATTGGCCATTGCTGTATCGGCCAATAATCGTACCATCTGCACCAGTATTAAAGCCAGCCAACCTGCCAGAGGTGTAGCCATTTTGAGATAAGCTGTTGATACTAAAGCTCGATCCGAATTGTGTGCTCTTAGAGTAGTCCAAAGTTAAGGAGAGTGGAGTTGTTGCACCTGTAATTGGTGAGAAAGTGACTAAAGGCAAGCCTGTTTTCGGGTCTATTGTCGTAGGTGTGACTGTTGGCGAGATCCCCGTGCCGTTGAAGTCTAGCTCAGCGGTTGTTATCGGTGTTGCTGGTGGCGTATAAGTCGTAGGCTTTCCATCAACACTGGTGTATACGCTCCAGCGCGTATTTGCGCCTGGAGAAGCTGCTGCTGTCATGGCTGTGGCGATTACTTGAGCGGCAGCTTTTGCTGCTACTTCTGCTGGGGTTGATGACGGCATAGCTGTTACAGTGGCTTGTTGTGCGGCAGCTTCAGCTGCAGTTGGATGTCTTAGAAAAAAGGTTTGCATTGTATGCGCATTACCTAAGCTGTCGTACAGCGTAATCGCAGTCGAGTCGGAATACGTAGTCGGGTCAGTTGGGTCGAATTTTGCGGGGTCTAGCGCAGTTTTTCGAGAATCCAGATTAACCAAACCTACTACTGCTGATGTAGTTGCTGGTTGTAAATCAGCAGTATTAATGTTTAGGTCAACTGGAGAGCCTTTTTGTATCGCGCCAGCTGTGTCGGCGATATAGCCAGTCAGGCGTTTGCCTGAAGCATCTACGATATAACCAAGCTTATCCATCTGGAATTGGCCGTTACGTGAGTAGGTAATAACGCCGCCAGTGCTCATGCGGAAGAATCCGCCGCCATTGATGGCTAGATCCAAGGAGTTGCTGGTACTGGTCACGTTACCTTGTGTAAACTGTTGCGCGACATTGCTTAATTTTGTACCGATACCAATTTGTGCGCCGCCGCCGCCGGAGAGGGAGTTTGCATATACGTCTGCGAATTCCGCACGCGCTTGTTTAAAACCTACAGTATTTGCATTGGCAACGTTATTGCCGATAACTTCTAGCTGTTTAGACGCTGCATTAAGACCACTTAATCCCTGTTGAAAGCTCATGCTGTTCCCCTAGTTGAATCTAATATATTGACGGTATAACTAAAAATGGACGGTTTTAGGTCGTCTAAAAAATTTCTCTTACATCGCTTGTGTTAGCTGTTGTAGCATTACTCAAGTTCAGTTTAAGTCCTGCGGAACTGTTTGATATGCTAGTCACTTGAGCGTAGCTCAAACCGGTAGCGGCGCTGCTATTGCCCGCTAATGTCGAACTTATCTCAAAAGTATAAGTGCCTGTTGGAGCTACCGATCCATTGTCAGTTAGGCCATCCCAATGTAGTGGTGTTGAGCCAGCAGGCTGCCCGCCGAGAGACACTGTTCTGACTGTATTGCCGATGCTATCTTTAATTGTGATAGATAGCTTGTCTGCACCTGATGGCAGGTCTACGCCAAAATACCCGCCACTACCACTAGTATCAACTTGGTCGCCTGACACTAGTACGTTATGACCAATCATGCTTGATGCTTGATAGGACTGTCCGGTTTGTACGCTGGCGATTAATGACTCTAATGTTGAGTTTAGTTTATCAATGCCCGTAACCGTAGATAATTGAGCCATCTGACTTGTTACTTGGGCGTTATCCATTGGGTTGAGTGGGTCTTGATTTTTCATTTGCTCAACTAACAGTTTCATAAACCTATCTTGCGCTTGAGTTACGCTATTGGTCACTGTGCTTTTGGTGCCATTCACGCTATCTAACAATGTTTGTGATGGTGTGTTGGAGGTGCTTTGTACTGTGCTCATTGTTATTTCCTTTATTACATTCCCGTTAGCGTTTAGGCCATATATAAGGTTTGTTGATAGTCATCTGAGTGCTGTTTGAATGTATATCTAGATCACCGACTCTTTCTAACCTTGACCAATGGTTAGCGTCTTAAGTAGCATGGTTTTAGCTGCATTCATTGTTTCTACATTGTTCTGGTATGCGCGAGAGGCGGAAATCATATTTACCATTTCCTCTGTTACGTTTACATTCGGCATGGACACGTAGCCTTTATCATTTGCAAGGGGGCTCTTTGGGTCGTAAACCATTCTTGGTGGGGACGCATCTTCAACTACTTTCAGCACCTTAACGCCGCTGGCATCTGGAGAGGCTGTAGGTGTCGCGCTAAATACGACTTGCTTTGCTTTATAAGGCGTGCCATTAGCGCTGGTTGCGCTGTCGGCATTGGCTAGATTACTGGCTACTGCGTTTAGTCGTTGTGCTTGCGCACTCATTGCTGAGCCTGAAATATTGAACACATTGAATAGAGACATATGTAAGTTTGCTCCTAAGTTTTAAAGTCGATAATAAAAATATTATTGACTTTGAAGTGCTGACATCAGCTGTTTGAGTTGACCGTTTAACATTGTAATGCTGGCTTCATAGCGAACTGCGTTGTCGGCGAATTGATTGCGCTCAACATCCATATCCACAGTGTTACCATCTACACTTCCTTGAATTAATGGGCGAAACATTGTTTCACTTGAAACATTGCTGGTTGATGAGGTGTTTGAACCTAAGCCGTCTAAATGAAGGGCCGACGTTTTTGCAACAGACTGCGCGGCCTTGAATGAGTCGCTATCTGTACCTGTAGTCGCACTAGCTAATGCATTTTGCATCGCAGCCTTAAAGTTGATGTCGCGCGCTTTATAGTTTGGAGTATCTGCATTGGCGATATTGGCCGCAATGAGTTCTTGGCGTTGACCGCGTACCCTTAGTGCGTTTTGGTAAAAGCTCAAAGCCGCGTCTAATTTATTCAACACATATTCTCCTTTTTTCTTGCAGGCAATACTTTTAAAGTTTAAGTGCACTTGCTGAAAGTTAACTCAAATTTAACGGCACTCTTCCTTTCTATACTTACGTATGTAATTTTATGTTTAAGTGGTATGTATCAATTAATTAAGCAAAAGGGTAAACCTTGTCCTTTTCTTTGTTTTGCTATACAGATGCCGCCGTAGAATCAATCATGAAATTTTGTCATTTAAACTTGAATTCAATATGAATTGCATTGCCAAAATGGTGTATCTAAATGCTGGGCGAATAACGCTGATGTTATTTAGTGTATTGTCGACCGCGATTTCTTTTGCTGCGACTGTAGAGCCGATGGTAAGTGTTGCTACTCAACCGACTAAGCAGAATCTTACTGTACTTAGAGCTAAAGTCACAGATTTTTTGGAAACTCAAACTATAGGCTATCCTGGTAAAGTAAGTGTGCGTGCTGGTGCAATAGATCCTAATCTGAGGTTGACCTCATGTGCGAATCCTCAGGTGTTTTTGCCAGCCGGGAGTCGCGCATGGGGCAAGACTAGCGTCGGTGTGCGTTGTGATGGGCCTAGTGCTTGGACTATTTATGTGCAGGCAAGTGTGAATGTGGCTGCTAAATATTTGGTGGCTGCTACGCCTTTATCGCAAGGCAGTATTGTGACTAGTCAGGATGTGCTTTTTGAAAATGGCGATTTAACGCAGTTGCCAGCGGGTGTGTTTACAGATGTTGATCAGGCGATTGGGCGTATCGTAAATATCTCAATGACAGCTGGAACGGTGCTTCGGCAGGATATGTTAAAAATGCCCCCAGCGGTACAGCGAGGGCAAACTGTGATGGTCACATCTGTTGGTCAGGGCTTTACTGTTGCAGCTGAAGGTCAGGCCATGGCCAATGCAAGTGAGGGTCAGGTTGTGCAAGTGAGAGTTTCTAGCGGACAACTTATTTCTGGAATTGCAAGAGCAGGTGGTCAAGTTGATGTGGGATTTTAATATGCGTTGGTTAATGGATTTTCATGTGTAACCGTAATAATATAAATACTTAAAATAGCATTAAAGTTCGCTTAAACTCTGCCGATATAAGCATCATAGAATCGTGTAATGTGTTAAATTGGCGAAAAGGAATATAAAAACCATGAAAATTAATGAGTTAGGTAAAGGTTCTCCGGGGCTTGGTCTTGATAAGGCTGGTAGTGAGAAAACCGTTTCTGCTAAATCCGAATCTGCTGTTAGTAATAAGGCTGAAAAATCTCAAGTTGATGCTAATCTGGCTGGAAATGTTACTTTGTCTGCTAGGTCTACGCAGCTGCAGTCATTAGAAGCTAAGGTGGCAACAAGCAAAGTATTTGATACAGCAAAGGTTGATGCAATTAAATCAGCTATTTCAAAAGGTGAGTTTAAAGTGGACTCTGAAAAAGTAGCTAATGGTTTGATTGAAACTGTTCGGGATTTATTGGCTGCTAGGTAAACATGGCAATATCAATCTCTTTTGAACAAGATGCGAAGCTAGTGAATGAGCTGCTAGCATTACTATCGCGTGAACAATCTAAATTGGTCATGATTGATATGGATGCAATAGAGGGTTTGTTGGAAGAAAAGTCAGTATTGCTTGAGAGTATAAGTCTGACTGCAAAAAGTCGCTATGATCTCTTAGCTGCAAATGGATTTGAGCCAACTGAAGCAGGTATGCAGGCTTGGCTTAAGCATGCATCAGTACCCGCTTTGGATCGGGCTTGGTCTGACTTTCAATTAACATTGAATCAAGCTAAAGAAATGAATCGCCTTAATGGCATGCTGATTAATAAACATTTTAATCGTAACCAGCAATTGTTGAATCACTTGCAAGGGGCTTCCAGTGCAGGATCGGTCTATGGTCGTGATGGTCAAGCAAAGCCATCGTCATCTTCACGTCCTACACTTACAGCATAATTGCTTTCATTGTTTCTCAGGTTTAATCTGAGAAGCCAAAATGTACATCAAGTTAGTTCTTAATTTATTCCAATAATGTCTGGCACTATTTCTGCATATTCTTAAGCAACGCTAGATTCGCAGTTTTTTTCATTATAATTTCATCAAATTGTCATGATTCGCGCATAATATTCAGGTACATAAAATATTAAAGATACTATGCGTTCAACCTATCCACCATTAGACTTGCTTAATCGTGATACCAGTATTCTGGCATTTAACGAACGAGTATTAAGTCTGGCAAAAAATCCAGATTACCCGCTTTTGGAACGATTGCGCTATCTTTGTATCGTTTCATCTAATCTTGATGAGTTTTTTGAGGTGCGCGCTGCGCCGCATGTAGATGCAATGCGTGATGATGAGCGAAAAAGTGAGATTAATGTAGAAAGTTATCAAACGATTGCTGCTGTATCTCATGCCCTAGTTGAAAAACAATACAATATCTTCAATGCGGAACTGATGCCTGCGTTGGCTGCTCAAGGTGTTCATTTGGTGTCGCATGGCGATCGTACTCCAGAGCAAAGGCGATGGGTGGCGCGCTATTTCGAGGCGGAGGTTCGTCCGTTGTTGGTGCCCATTGCGCTTGATCCATCCCATCCATTCCCACAAGTTGCGAACAAATCACTTAACTTTATCGTGTCTTTAGGTGGTAATGATGCTTTTGGTCGTGCGAATAATATTGCTATTGTTCGAGTGCCAAGAGTTTTGTCTCGTCTGATTCAGCTGCCCAAAAATTTGAGTAATAAAGAACAAAAATTTGTTTCCTTATCCAGTATTATTCGGGCGCATTTGACAAGCCTATTTACAGGACGTCAAGTGCTTAACTTTGCTCAATTCAGGGTTACACGCCATTCTGATTTAGCTGTTGATGAAGACGATGTGAAAAATTTACGTACGGCTTTAAGAAAAGGGCTTGTGCAACGTAATTTCGGCGATGCCGTTCGCTTGGAAGTGTCGCAAGGTTGCGATGAGTCACTGGCAAAGTTTTTATTGCAACAGTTTGATTTACCAAAACAATCATTATATCGCGTACATGGACCTGTCAATTTGGCGCGTCTAATGCAATTAGCGGATATGGCAGAAGGTAAGCATTTGAAATTCAAGCCTTTTGAGCCTAAAGTCAGTCGGCAATTAGTACCGAACCAATCATTTTTTATGCAGTTAAAGCAACAGGATATTCTAATTCATCAGCCATATGAAAGCTTTGAGTCGGTAATCGACTTCTTGCGTGAAGCTGTGAATGATCCCGATGTGTTATCGATACAACAAACTATTTATCGTACCGGATCTGACTCGCGTATGCTCAAGTTGTTGCAAGAGGCTGTGCGACGTGGCAAAGAAGTGATGGCGGTTGTGGAGCTTAAAGCCAGATTTGATGAAGAGGCTAATATTAACTGGGCAGAAGACTTGGAGTCAGTGGGCGCACAAGTAGTATATGGTGTGGTTGGCCTTAAAACACACGCTAAAATGCTACTGGTAATGCGACGCGAAGGCCGGCATATCAAGCATTATGGGCATGTTTCTACGGGCAATTACAACCCTAGAACGGCACGACTTTACACTGACGTAAGTATGTTAACGGCGGATCCAAAGATTACGCGTGATATGGAGCATTTGTTTAGGCATATTGCTAGTCAAGTGAAATTGCCGCGTTTACAGAAGCTGCTTGTTGCTCCATTTAATTTGCATCGGCAATTACTTGCAAAAATTAAGTCAGCTGAACTAATCGCGAAAATGGGTAAGTCTGCACACATAATTGTTAAGATGAATGCGCTCACTGATGAAGCCTTGGTTGTAGCATTGGTTGATGCTGGTCGAGCTGGTGTGGAGGTTGATTTGATTGTGCGAGGTGCCTGTATATTGCCAATTAACGCACCTGGTTTGGATGGACGTATCCGTGTTCGCTCAATTATTGGTAGGTTATTAGAGCACTCTCGAGTTTTTTATTTTAATGTGGATCATGTAGAGACGATGTGGCTTTCAAGCGCAGACTGGATGAACCGAAATATGATGCGCCGCGTTGAAATTGCATGGCCGATTGTTGATGCCAAAAACCGTGAGCGGATTTTGAGTGAGTGTTGCCTCATGAGTCTAGCTGACAATAAAGATGCGTGGATACTTAATGCGGATGGAACCTATAGTCTATGTGTTCAGCAGACATCTAATGTAAAAGTGAATGCACAAGAGGCAGACTTTAGTATGCAACAATATCTCATTCAAAAGTATGCGGATTATTAGCATGGGCAGATGAGTCATTATTGATTGGAAACTTCGTGGCGAATTTAATTTTATGGCGGCATGCTGAAGCAGAAGTGGAAAGTAACACTGGTCAAGATACTGATCGTGCATTAACCAAGCGTGGTCGTAAAGATGCATTAAAAATGGCTAAGTGGTTGCACAAGAATTTACCTGTGAATACGGAAGTTTTATGTAGTCCAGCTCGTCGCTGTCTAGAAACGGTGGCTGCTTTACAGTGTGTGAATACTGCAAATGATCGGCGTCAGGCTCGACTGGATGTGAGCGTAGTGGATTTTTTGAGTATTGAGAGTGGTTTCGATGAAATGGCTCAGAAATTAGTCAATGATGATTCAAGTAAAACGATACTCATCGTTGGGCATCAACCAAGTCTTGGATTGTTAATTACACGGCTACTTGGTATTGACGAGGCTACTTGTGTTGTAAAAAAAGGCGCAGTGTGGTGGTTGCGCCAGAGGCTTGTTAACGGAGCACTGCAAACTTACTTATACACAGTGCAACTTCCACATTATTGACCGTTAAAATTATTTATTTTTTGGTCGGCCAGTTTTAATCGTCGGTACTTTACTCATGGCTGCCTTCAATGCGGCATCTGTCATCGCCGTGAGTTGCATAATGCCCGCACGTAGTAGTTCACTCTTCTTCGCAGGCTGTCCAAGTTTAACTAAACGCTCTTTTAATACAGAGAATTGAGCATATTCTGTTTTGGGCATAGTGAAGCTGTCACGTTCCATTTTTAATTTTGGTGTTTTTTCTTTGATTGGCTTTTCTACTTTTGCTTTAACTACCTTTGTTGGGGAGGCTTTAGCTGCGGCTGGTTTAGCTGGACTTGTAGTTGTTTTTTTTACAATGGGTTTGGCGGTTGCAGGCTTGTTAGGTGCTGCTTTTGCAGGTGTAGTTGCTGCAACAGGTGCTTTTAGTGCTTCAGCTTGAAGTGGGTTAATTTTTGACATGATGTTCTCCTTTTAATAAACGGTATAAATAGTTTATACCGTTTATTTTGAAATGCAATGCCGATTTGCAAAAATATAGGAGCGGCTAAGTACTTGTTGTTACTTCAAATAACCAGTTGGTTTTCGACCAGGCTAGCGTTTCTTCACCTAGCAAATAATAGGATTGCGGGTATTTTTCAGGCCAGGTTTTTGGCAGGCTAAGCTTTATTGTGTTGTTGTATTGATTAAGTTGAATGCCGCGTAGGTTAGGCATGAGGCGGGCGTGACATAAAATAACTGCCAAGCGTAAGCAGATGAGCTGCATGACAAAAATACGGTTTGAGAAGTCTGCATCTAGTTTTTTGAGTTTTGCTTTGTACCCTAAAATTAATTGGCTTAGGCAGCGTAGTTCGCTTTGAGCAAAGCCTGGAGGGTCAGTGTGCTCAAGTATGTAGGCACCATGTAAGTGTGCATCAATAGGTGAAACTGCGCAGCCGATTTCGTGCAATAGTCCAGCCCAGTGCAGTTTTCGCGCATGCGCTTGTTGTTCGCCAATAGCAAAGGTCGTATCTTCACTTATTTTATCAAATAATTTTACTGCAACTTCAGCCACTGTTTTTGCGTGCTTCTCATCGACATCAAATTTGCGCGCCAAGCGTTGTACTGAGGCATTTCTTAAGTCCAGCATGTCATGTTCGTGTGCAAGCATATCGTATAGCACACCATGTCTTAATGCGCCTTTTGCGACATTTAAAGACTCAATTTTCAAGAAATCAAAAATGCCTAGCAGTATGGATAAGCCGCCAGCGATGACAGGTTTACGATCTTCTTTCAGGCCGAGTAAGCGCAGTTTGTCTACATGCTTTGAACGTAGTAGTTCGTCACGCAACCAATACAGACCCTCTCTGGTGATGGTATCAACTGGTCTGCCATATTGCACCAAGACGTCCGCAACAGCACCGACTGTGCCAGACGCACCGTAGGCAACATCCCATTGCTTACTGTTAAAGGTAGATCCCAGCGTGTCGAAAATAGATTCTGCGGCAATTTCTGCACGTTCAAATGCTTTCTCAGACAGCTCTCCTGAGCCAAAGTGTTTGATTGACCAAGCGACAGAGCCCACATGTAAAGAGGCAGTATGGTGTGATTTAAAGCCTTGGCCTAATATAAATTCAGTAGATCGACCACCAATATCAATGACTAAGCGCCTATCATCGGATTGCGGTAAAAAACGGCTGACACCTTGATAAATCAGGCGAGCCTCTTCAACACCTGAAATGACTTCGACGTCAAAGCCGAGTGCTTTTTTTGCTAGTTTGAGGAATACATCTCGATTATTTGCCTCACGTAGAGTTT
>DAIDAH010000092.1 GCA_027310735.1 Methylotenera sp.
GCAGGGGCTTCATTCATTCAGCGCAGTAAACTAGCGGTGAACGCCCAATTTCTCGCGCCAGCCTTGGTATAGCTTGTCTGCATCACCTGGGAATGATTCAAATGCACGCGCAAACTCTTTATGCTCTTTCGCATATTCAATCGGGTCAGCGCCTGACTTCCAGCACTCATATGATTGACGTAGAGAAATACCGCCAGCCGCTGGGTTATCAATGTGGCCGTAAGCGCCGCCACCAGCAGTATTGATCACGTTACCATGACCCAAGTTTTCAAAGAAGCCTGGCAAACGCAATGCGTTCATACCGCCTGAGATAATTGGTGTAGTAGGTTTCATGCCATACCATTTTTGGAAGTAGACAGGGCCTTGGCACTCGTCGCGCTCAATCATGTAGGCAATAATTCTGTCATCGCCTTCGCCTTCCATTTTGCCGTAGCCCATAGTACCTACGTGGATACCAGAAGCACCTTGCAGACGGCTCATTTTAGCTAACACAAACGCAGTGTAGCCACGTTTAGCTGAAGGTGAAGTCACTGCGCCATGACCAGCACGGTGATAGTGCAAATATTGGTTTGGATATTGACGACGTGCAGTCGTAACCATACCAGGGCCGCCCACATAGCCATCTACAAGGAAGGCTACTTTATCGGCATCTGGACCAAACTGCTCAAGAATATAGTCGGCACGCGCGCACATTTCATAATGGTCATCGGCAGTAATGTTGGCTGAGAATAACTTGGCTTGACCAGTTTCATCTTGTGCACGTTTCATCGCATCCACAACCAATGGAATGACCTTTTTCATCGGGCAGAATACTTGGTTGCCTTGAGGCTCGTCATTCTTGATGAAGTCGCCACCCAACCAGAATTGATAGGCCGCTTTTGCGAATGGTTCTGGACGCAAACCTAGCTTAGGCTTGATGATAGTGCCTGAAATATAGCCACCATCTTTAATTGGACGACCTAAGATGCGCCACATATCGCTGATATCTTTTGATGGGCCATCGAACAATTGTACTGCGCGTTCTGGCACGTAAAAGTCGATCATTTTGGCATGTTCAATGTCACCCATACCTTGGTTATTACCAATGGCTAAGGTCAGGAATGAAACGATCATAATGCGACCGTCTGTAATGTTGCGATCAAATAATTCTAGTGGATATGCGATACGCATATCTTCAGTCGCTTCGTCGATGTGATACACCAGCGCATCAACGCCTTTGGTAAAGTCATCTGTAGTAGAAACTTCCACGTTTGTGCCCGTTGAAGACTCTGCAGCAAAGTGTGACGCAGCTTCAAGGTAGCCATGACCAGACTTCGGTTTCATTTTGTAAGCCACTAAGATGTGCTTGCCACCCTTAATAAGCTCTTCTTCCTTTAGACTCAGGTCTGAGTAACGTACTGACTGATCCATCATTTTCTCCTATAAGCATTCATTCACTGAAATTAACTACATTATGACCATACTGGGTATGGGTATAGATCAACGTCAGTTTTTTTATATTTTATTTAGCACTACTCTCCAAAGCTCAAACACTATAACCAACACAAACCATAAGTAACAGTCAAAATTTTTGATGATTATGATAATATTTTACTTATGATTAACATCACTTTACGACAACTGCAAGTATTTGAGGCTGTAGCACGCCACTTATCCTACACTAGGGCCGCCGAAGCATTGCACCTAAGCCAGCCTGCCACTTCAATGCAAATTAAACAATTAGAGGAAGTTGCAGGCATTCCACTATTTGAACAGTTCGGCAAGAAAATCTACCTGACCGAAGCTGGAAAACGTTTTCATCCTTACTGCCAAAATATAATACAACAACTCAACGATGCTGAGACCATGTTAGCAAACTTAAATGGTACGCACGGCAAATTAACAATCTGCGTCGCCAGTACCGCAGGTTACTTTATGCCGCCATTACTGGCAGAGTTCTGCAAACAATATCCAAATACTCAAATCAGTCTCAATGTAACCAATAGAGAAACGCTACTTCAATTGCTGGCAAATAATGAAATGGATATTGCCATTATGGGGCGCTCCCCTGATGGCCATGATCTTGAAGCGGTTTCGTTTATGGAAAACCCATTGGTCGTCATCGCGCCTATCAGTCACCCGCTGGCTAAAGAACGCAACATCCCTATGTCGCGCATGGCACAAGAAACCTTTTTGGTTCGAGAATCAGGTTCTGGAACCCGCACGGCTATGGAACAATTCTTTGCCGAACATAAAATCACATTAACAACCGGTACAGAAATGAGCACTAATGAAGCGATCAAACAAGCTGTGCAAGCAGGCATGGGTTTAAGCATTCTATCGAGACACACTATACAACTGGAATTAGACACTCATCGACTCACCGTGTTAGATGTAGAAAACTTCCCAATTCAACGCCATTGGTATGTCATTCATCGTAAAGGCAAACATCTCACTACCGTAGCACAAGCATTTAAAGAATTTGTGCTAGAAAACATACGTGCGGAATCCGTATTTCCATCATGAGTTAGAAAAACTAACTTCACCGGTTAGTAAAACTCATTTTCTATTATCCAGAGTGTGATTTAGTATTAACTAGCAGATGAGTCACTGCTAGAATACGAATAGATATAAAACAATAATATTTTTTTGGAGAATTGTTACCATGTCAAAGAAGCACCCAGTTATTGCAGTTACAGGTTCATCAGGTGCTGGCACATCAACGGTCAAGCGCACATTTGAACATATTTTCCGTCGTGAAAACATCAATGCGGCAGTAATCGAAGGTGACAGCTTTCATTCTTTAAATCGTCAGGAATTCCGTGTGGCGGTTAAAAAAGCTGAAGCGCAAGGTAACCACCATTTCAGTCATTTTGGCCCAGAAGCCAATCATTTCGACAAAATTGAAGAGTTGTTCGAGACTTATGGAAGAACGGGTCAGGGTAAAAAACGTTATTACATTCATAATGCCGCTGAAGCTGCGTCACAAAATGCACGCCTAGGTACGAATTTAGGTGCAGGTGAATTCACTCCGTGGCAAGATCTACGTGCAGATAGCGACGTGCTGTTTTATGAAGGCCTGCATGGTTTGGTAAAAACAGATAAAGTAGATCTGCCAAAGCATGTAGATTTAGGTATCGGCGTAGTACCTGTAATCAATCTGGAGTGGATTCAAAAAATTCATCGCGACAGTTCCGAGCGTGGCTATGCAGCAGAAGAGACTGTTGACACGATTCTAAGACGCATGCCGTCTTACATTAACTATATTGCGACGCAATTCTCAAATACGCACATCAACTTTCAACGCGTAGCGATTGTCGATACCTCAAATCCATTTGTCATGCGCGACATTCCAACGCTAGATGAAAGTTTTGTGGTGATTCGTTTCAGAGACCCCGGAATCGCAGACTTCCCTTACCTACTCTCAATGCTGCACGGCTCATTCATGTCACGCCGCAATAACATCGTAGTACCGGGTGGAAAAATGGCTTTGGCGATGGAAATCATTTTATCTCCGCTCATTCATGAGTTGGTCAGCAATCGTAACAAGTAACCTCTGATACACATTTGAACGAAAGTGGAAAACTAAACAACGGCTTAGTTTTCCACTTTTTTCATCTAAAAATAAGCTAGACTCAATTCGTCATGCAAACACCTATCACTTCAAACTCTATCGAATGGCGCGATGGTCAACCATACGCTAGCGCATTCCAAGACGTTTACTTTTCTACAGACAATGGTTTAGAAGAAACTAAATTTGTATTCTTGACGCAAAATGACTTAGCCATACGTTTCAAAAATCTTAAAAATGCAAATTTCACCATTGCCGAAACCGGCTTTGGTACAGGTCTTAACTTTTTAAGCGCATGGCAGCTGTGGTCAGAGCACGCACCGTCAGATAGTTGCTTACACTTTATCAGCGTTGAGAAATACCCACTCACAGTAGATGACATCAGCCTAGCCCAAGCCTATTGGCCTACGCTTGCCGATTATAGCCAGCAATTATTAACGCAATACCGCCAACTAACACCGGGTATACACCAGCTATCATTTGCGAATGGCAAAGTAACGTTAAACTTACTCATAGGAGATGTTTCCGAAATGTTGCCACAAATTGAAACACCAGTGGAGGCATGGTTTCTGGATGGATTTTCACCAGCCAAAAATCCTGATATGTGGTCTGCCAGCCTATTCCAGAACATGGCTCGACTTTCACATTCACTCACGACTTTTGCAACATTTACCAGCGCTGGTGATGTTCGGCGCGGCTTGCAAGCTGTAGGCTTTCAAGTTAAAAAACTTGCAGGCTTTGGTAAAAAAAGGGAAATGCTCCGCGGACATTTTATTGGTAATGTCTCATGAAGCGCGCCGTTGTTATTGGTGGTGGCATTGCCGGATGTAGTACGGCTCATGCACTAGCCAAACGCGGCATACAAGTCACACTCTTTGAGCGCCATGCAACGCTGGGCAATGAAGCCTCTGGAAACCCATGTGCGATGCTCTACCCTCGCTTAAGCGGCAATAATGATTTGAGTGAGTTTGCTTTAGCCGGTTACCTGTACAGTTTGAGTCTGTTTAAATCACTGCATTTTGAAACTACGGAATTTAACAACTGCGGCATGTTGCAGCTCGGCTTTAATGCCCGAGAAATGGCGCGTATTCAAAAGGTAGCCGCAAGTTATACTGACACAAATATACTGCGCTACACCTCACAACAAGAAGCCTGCCAATTAGCTGGCATGAAAATTCAGTACGATGCTTTATATTTTCCAAATGCTGGCTGGATAAAGCCAACCAGCCTGTATCCACAGATAACTCAGCACAAAAATATCTCAGTTAAAACTTTAACTAGTGCAAATAAGATACTGAAAATAAATGATATATTTCATATTTATGATTCTGAAAATAGGTGTATTGAAGCCGAGATTGTTGTGATAGCCAATGCCAATCATGCCAAGGATTTTCAGCAAAGTGTGCACATAGCAACACAAGCTGTGCGCGGACAAATTAGCCTGCTTGATGCAACCCCTCTTAGTCAAAACCTCAATACCATCGTCTGTAGCGATGGCTATCTAAGCCCGGTAGTAGATGGTCAACATAGTCTAGGTGCGACTTATTCAATAGAAAATACCGCATTAACCATAAATGCCGAAGATCATCTGACAAATTTTCACACGCTCCACTTGATTTCAGAACAGCTACATCAAGACCTTCTTCAAAAAGAGTCAGAGCATACGACTGTCGGACGCGTAGCTTTAAGATGCACAACACCAGATTACTTCCCCTTACTGGGGCAACTATTGGATGTTGAAGCATTGCAAAGCACGCCGCCACGCCCCAATGCCGATACCGGCACCCTGCCTTGGCAGGCTGGGTTATATATCAATGCCGCACATGGCAGCAAAGGATTCACCAGCGCGCCTTTGTGTGCTGAACTATTGGCAGCCTTAATATGTAATGAACCACTGCCAATTTCCGAAACACTAGCAGCTCAGCTAAACCCTAACCGATTTATATTACGTGAAATGGGTTTGAAGCGACTCGCCAAAACAATCGCCATTTCAAGCTAAAATAGCCTTATGTCACAAACGCTATATTTAAAGGCTTTAAGCCATCATCGTGCAAGTCAGTTCGCTCAAGCTGAACCGCTTTATCAACAAGTAATTGCCATGCAAGCAAAGCATGCTGATGCGTTACACATGTTAGGTGTGTTGTACCACCAAACCAATCGCTCTACAGAAGCGGTCGGACTTATAGAACAAGCCTTGGCAATCCAGCCAAAGAATCTGGACTACCTGAATAACTTCGGGCTAGTACTGCGCGCTGCCAATCAGCCTGAAGCGGCCATAAAAAGCTTTCAGCAAGCCATTTTATTGCAGCCAAAAGATATGGATGTTCAGCTTAACTTGGCTAATACGTTAATCTCGCTAAATCGGTTTGAAGAGGCTGTGAGTTACTACAAACGTGTGCTACGCATATTCCCTAAAAAAGACGACGTACGTGCAGCGCTTTGCCATTGCCTATCCACTCTAGGCAATCAAGCACATGCCATAGGAAACTTTGCACAAGCTGAAGCTTGTTTTCAAGAAGCTATCAGTTTCAACCAGCAAGATGCTGCCTTGTTTTACAACTTAGGCAACGCACAACGCGAGCTAGGCAAGGCTGCTCAAGCTGAGAAACAATACCAGAAGTCTATTCAACTGGCACCTGATGATGCTGATGCTTACAACAATCTGGGCAATGTGCAGCGTGAACTAGGTCATCTTGATCTAGCTATTGAATGCTACACAAAAGCATTAACAATCAATCCACACCTATATCACGCCAAAGTGCATCTAGTGCATCAGAAGCAGCATGTATGTGACTGGCGTGGCTTAAATGATGATATTACGGAGATTCGCAACTGGGTTAACACCATACCTGAAGCGCAAGTTTCACCATTTGCTTTTCTAGCCATGCCAACCACCACCGCTGAAGAACAAAAAAAATGCGCGGACAATTGGGTAAACAACCGCTACAGCGAATTATTTGCGATTAGCAAGCAACTTGATTTCAATGCCTCTAGAAATCAAAGTAGCCAAGACAAAGACTTCACTCGTAAGATTAAAATCGGTTACTTATCCGCAGACTTTCGACTACATCCTCTCGCTTTTTTAATCAGCGAACTTATCGAACTGCATGACCGCACACAATTTGAGATTATTGGCTTTTCATACGGCATTAACGACAAAACACCTGCTAGAGAACGGCTGGTGAAAGCCTTTGATAATTTTCATGACATTAGAAGCCTATCCGAAATTGACGCTGCAAAAAAGATATATACTTGCGGCATAGATATTCTGGTCGATTTGACTGGCTACACACAAACCAGTCGCAGTGGCATTGCGGCGTTACGCCCTGCCCCGATCAATGTAAACTGGTTAGGTTTTCCAGGAACAATGGGCAGCTTAACTACCGATAGTGCTAGAAACCAAAAGCCACTATTTGATTATATTTTGACGGACAGCTATATCACTCCAGCAGACTCAGCAAAGTATTATGCTGAAACACTAGCTTTGTTACCGCATTGCTATCAACCCAACGACAGCAAGCGCCCCATAGGCAAAACACCTACACGACCAGACTGCAATCTGCCAGACAACACCTTTGTGTTTTGCTGCTTCAACCAAACATTCAAGATTACCTCAGAAGTCTTTGCAATCTGGATGCGCTTGCTTAAAGCCAAACCTGATAGCGTGCTCTGGCTACTCGACTGCAACCGCTGGGCTAAACAAAATTTAATCAATGAAGCCTTGGCGCAAGGCATCACATCTGAACGCCTTATTTTTGCACCACGCGTTTCTATTGCAGACCACTTGGCTCGCCATGTGCATGCTGACTTATTTTTAGATACTCAACCCTACAATGCGCATACTACTTGCAGCGATGCCTTATGGATGGGGTTGCCTGTTTTGACCTGTGTCGGAGATACGTTTGCAGCGCGTGTGGCAGGTAGTTTACTAAGTGCATCCAACTTAAATCAGCTTATCGCATCATCCTTGCAGGACTATGAGAGTAAAGCGCTTTACATCGCAGAAAACCCAGACTACCTTTTAGATATAAAACAAAAAGTATTGGCAACTAAAACCGATTCACCTATCTTCAACTCCAATATTTTTGCCAAATCACTAGAAGATACTTACCAAACCATATGGCAAAGTCACTTTAACAATAAAGACCAAATACAAAGCTGACTTACCACGCAAAATCTTATGCTACAGTCTCAATCATTTTGAATAAATAACAACATCAATCATACCTAAAACATAATAAAAATACCTTTAAGTAAAATAGACTTAAGATTAAATTCGCATAATAAGATTAAATACAATAGGACAACGCCATGGCAGCAGTAGACATTAGCCCCATCTTAAAATTCATGCTGGACAAAGGTGGCTCTGACCTATTTTTTAGTACTGGTACAGCCATTCATATTGAAATTGAAGGCGACACACTACCAATCAATGCTCAACCAATGACACCTGGCATGATCAAAGAAATTGCCTACTCACTGATGAGTACAGATCAAATCAAGGAATTCGAAACAATACTAGAGTGTAATTTCGCCATTAGCAGAAAAGGCATCGGTCGCTTTCGCGTCAATGTATTTAAACAACGCGGCGAAGTTGGCATGGTCATCCGCCATATCAAAACAGACATTCCATCCATTGAAAGCTTAGGCTTACCGACTGTATTAAAAGACTTAATCGCACGTAAACGCGGCTTAATTCTGATTGTTGGCGCCACAGGTTCAGGTAAGACGACCACCCTCGCCTCCATGATTGATTATCGTAACGAAAACTTTAACGGACATATTCTCACTCTTGAAGACCCGATTGAGTTTATTCATCCGCACAAAAAGTCCGTGGTAGATCAACGTGAAGTTGGCATTGATACCTTATCTTTTGAAAATGGACTCAAAAATGCCATGCGACAGGCACCTGATGTGATATTAATCGGCGAGGTGCGCGATATGGAGGGTATGAAAAACGCTTTAGCCTATGCTGAAACAGGCCACTTATGCTTAGCAACATTACATGCCAACAATGCGAGCCAAGCACTTGAACGTGTCATTTCATTCTTTCCTGAAGACGGTCGTGCTGGCTTACTACTGGGAATGTCAATGAACCTTGTGGCGATTGTTTCACAACGCTTGATTCCGGGGAAACAAAGCAAGCGCGTTGCCGCGAGCGAGATTATGATTAACACGCCTTACATGTCTGAATTAATTCAAAAGCAAAAAATAAGCGACATGAAGGAAATTATGGCGGATAACAATGATATTGGTATGAATACCTTTGACCAATCGTTATTTAACTTATTTTCCAGCGGTAAAATTGATGAAAACAACGCGCTAGCCAATGCAGACTCACGTAACGACTTGTCGCTAAAAATTCGTTTTGCTGCAGAGGCCGCTCGTGGCCAGTAATATTAATTAAATTACTAATTATCCTGAGTCGCTGCAAATATTGCAGCGACTACAATCAAGCTACCGCCTATCCACTCATTCATCGCCATTGTCTCGTGCGCTAAATAATAAGAAGCCACGGCAGCCACAACCAATTCAAACAAAAATAATACCGAAGCACGTGTAGCGGGAATCCGCGTTACGCCGTATTGTACGAATAGCGTTGCAGCCAATAGCAAAAATGCAATCAGCGTCAGAATCAACCAATCGGTCAAACTAAAAAAACTTGGCATTGGTAACGCATCTTTTACAAAAGGCAAAAAAGCCAAGGACACCAGCAACACGCCTATCCATATTGCAAAAGATTTAGCGCGTAGGCTCAAATGACTTGATTTTCGCGCAATAACATTGCTTAGCGCAAAACCTAGTCCCGCAGAGAAGCCTAGCCATTCTGCGGTATTTTTAGGTAAAGGAAAGCCGCCTACTTGTGGGTTATGCAACATAATAAACGCGCCCACTAATGAAGCCGCAATTGCAACGTAGCCATTAAATGTTGTTTTTTCTTTTAACCAGAAATGTGCCAGTATCAGCGTCCATAGCGGAGATAAATAAAACAGCAACATCACGCGCATCACCTCACCATCAATCACAGCCAGCACGTAGCTAAGATTCGTCCAGCCCGCAGTGAGGCCAAGCCAAACAATACTGATCGGCAACTTAAAAATACCTCGCCAATACTTAGCAAAATAAATACCCGCGATAATAGTTGCAATGCTGTAGGTGTACAAACTTGAAACGACGCCAGATACGCCGGCCTCGGACATCAAGCGATATGGATACCAGATAATTCCCCAACAAACCGCGCCGAATAACAAACCAAACACCGCCATCGTGTGATGAGAATCTGCCGACACTTTTACTTGATTATTATTTTCCACATTACTCACTTTGCTCACTTCAATGACTCTGGCAACAGATACTACGCTAGAAATTTGAATCAATAATTTGAGAGCGTTTCTGTCAAATTGTTTAGCAAATTGTTTAGATAGTCCGCCCGCTATATTACAATAATGGCTATGAATCCAAATCTAAATTTACTCCAGCCCTACCCTTTTCAGCGCTTACGCGATTTACTCAAAGGTATAACGCCTAATCCAGCTTTTACCGCGATTAATCTGTCGATTGGCGAGCCTAAGCATGCCACGCCGCAACTCATTAAGGACGCCTTGGTAGAAAACTTGGCAGGTTTAGCCAATTATCCCACGACGATAGGCTCATTAGCGT
>DAIDAH010000093.1 GCA_027310735.1 Methylotenera sp.
CTCAAAGCGCACGTCACTTAGCTCCAGTTTACCTTTGCGTTCAACATAGACTTGTCGGTAAGTATTGACCAAAATATCTGAAATGGTTGAATCTGCCATGAGTATCTCTAGCGGCCCTAAACCTAGCACTTCATGCTGGATGTCCCGCACAAGATTCATGCGCTCGGCATCGTTAATGGCAATTGCATCCTCAGCCAGCAAGCGCTCGACCAGTATTTTCAGTTCATTCTTTAGCAACTCTGGTGCCATATTTTCCATCATGGACAAATCAACACGATCAAGTAGTTTGCGGTGAATACGTGACCTTAGTTCCTGATAGACCCGATTGCCCATGAAACCGGTATCCTGAACAGTCATCGGCGCGGGCACCGTATCATTTTTAATTTCTTCCAACCTATCTCGTAGCGACATAATTCAGTTACCTCCTCAATTCAGCATTCGTTACTTGTCGTTTGCTAGCCATTAGCAAGTTGCTATGCCCAGCGTTATAGATGACGTTAAGCATGATGAAGCAGATGCGTCAACCAGCCATCTTTTTTAACTTTAGGGTCTACCGTCAATTTATCAGCAATGTTAAGCAAAGCTTTTGTTACCGGATCATGCTTGGCTATTTTCATGATTGGTACGCCCTGATTGACTGATGCCGATACCGCTTCATAACTATTAGGAATCGTCTCAAACACTTTCATATTCAATGTGCTTTCAACATCTCTTAACTGAATATCCCCGCCTTTTTCATAGCGATTAAGCACTAATTGGATTTTTTCCTTGGCGTACCCAAGTGATAGCAACGCATGAATCAGGCGTTTTGAATCTCGAATAAAAGGCAGAGTCTCCTGGATCACAAGGAAAATATGGTCGGTATGATCTAACGCCTTTACACTGGTTGCGTTGAGCGTGCGGCCAATATCCAGAATCACATAGTCATAATGAGTTTTGGCAAGCTTTAACAGCGCATCGATGTTGTCTGGCTTAATGGCTACAGCATGTTCAGCATCCTCAGGCGCAGCCAGCACACCAAAGTTAGGTAATATCTGCACCATGGACGAAGCTAATAAAGACGCATCAAGACGAGAAATATTACTTGCTACATCTGTAAGTGTATTTGCCGGAACTTTATCTGAAACAAATAGCGCGGCATCGCCAAACTGCAAGTTCAGATCCAGCAGCGCCACGCTCTTACCAAATGACGAGGCCAAGATATAGCCAAGGTTGCAAGCCAGAAAAGTCGCACCACTTCCGCCCTTACCTGCAATAAATGTAATGACCTTGCCAATATGTTGCAATGTGGAAGTCTTATTTAATTTATTTTCAATAAGCGCAACCGCTGTGCTAAGTGATTTAGGCACTAAAGGCAAAGACAATACATCTTTAACACCAATACGCATCGCCCCTATTAAAAACTCAGGCGTTGCGTTCTCACACAGTACGATAAAAGATGTATTCGTATTTTGATGGCTGAATCTTTCAAGTACGGCAAGTTGGTCAATGCCCAAACTATGCCCGTTCAGGATAACAAGATCAGGGCTTTCCTGACCTATAGACTGTGCTGCAGCATCCACGCTATCAAACAGTACAAACTCCCTTTTGGCGTTTTCCATCTGTAGAATCTGACGCATTGATTCCATTAATGCTCTGTCAGGTGAAATTAGTATAATTTTCATTTGAATCACCTTTAAATTTAACCGGTATATCCCAAGCTTTCAGCTGGCATGGTTACCGTGGATGCCGGTATAGGCACGGATAAAAATGGGAATAACCCAATCATTGGTATATAAGATGCCCCCACTATAGATACTCTTACGAATGCAATGCAACCATCCGGGCCACTCAAGCATGCTGAAATGTTGTCTGCCGGGCTAGCTGGGAAAGGGTTAGGTGTATCACCACTTGCCGTAATATATTCAATGTTAATGTTAGTTGCGGCAATCTCAGCACCGGCTGGCAGACTGCCTCCACCGAACAGCGCCAAGCTTTTGACTGTATCTTGGCTGGCTGTATCAGCCCATCTCACCACCGCTTCACGCGCAGCGCGGCGGGTAACTTCTTGCACAGTGTTGTACACATAAAACAATCGACCAAACTCAAAAATGCCAAACAGTATTGTGAATAACAGCATTGCAATAATGGCAAACTCAACCGCTGCCGCGCCCTGCTGGTTGCTTGGTTTTATGTGCGTTATTTTTATTGTTTTCAACATATCCATCTCCTTAACGCATATAACGCATCGTGGTATAAGGTGAAAATGTCGTATCCCAAGAAGTACCACCACTTGGAATAAACACTGGAATCCAGCCGCCAATCGTCATTGGATAAGCATTGATGCTGACTGTGACATAAGTAGGTGCGTCACAATTAGGATCGCAACTTACATCCACATCACTGGCAGAAAAGCTAGGTACCTGCGCCTGACTTGCCGCACTGACTACGAGAGTTTTAGCTTCATCCTTTAATGCAGCGTCAATTGCAACGGTGGTACTTACTCTGTTGTTGGAAAGAAATCGTGCTGCATCACGGGTACTTTTTGCCAATGCATCGTAGTACCAGAATGCTCTGCCGAACTCAATGATGCCAGTCACAATCATCAGCAATGGAATGAGTAGTAGAGCAAATTCGACGGCAACTGCGCCACGATGCCGCACCACACCTAATCTTAAATTGTTATTTTTCATGATCATCTGTACAGCTTGATATCACTGGTTGGTAAAGGGGTTGGTAACAACCCACCAAATTCAACGTATAGATCTTTGTCAGGAGACTGATTTGCTTTTTTTTGCATCAGAAACTTACCGACACCAAGTACGACTGCTGGCCTGCAAACTCCGCCCGCAGATAGGCACTCTAGTATCACCATATTGAGAACACGCCTTCCAGACCTTGATGGGTGAGATGGTGCCAAGAAGAAGTTGCCACTTGTTTGGGCGTAAGGTGACGGCTCTGGGTAACTTGTGGCAGTGCCACCACTATATAAAGTTGGCCAGTCTGAAGTTGTCTTCCCAACAGGTCTAAAAGCTGACCACAACACACCATAATCACTGAAAGTTCTAAGCGTAGGAGTTGGCGGTGCATAAGGTATGGGTTTGCAAGGTTTACCTGACTTGCATGTACCATTCGTTGCACTATCAACTGGAGTAATGCTTTGTTGTGCTAGATTAGGAGGTTTATGCATCCATGTTGATGGAGAACCAGCAGCGCCATCGCTATAAATATATTCTTTGATATTTCTATCTGGTGGCGCGGTTGTAGCATCACATTTATTCTTTGTGTTGAAAACGTCAAATCTTGAATCAAGCGCCTCAAGCTGAGGATCTGAAATACCGGTATTGGTATTTACAGTTTGCCCTACAACCGGCGTGTAACCAGTTTTACCTGTGCAAATATAAGGTAATGTGCCGCTAGTGTTGGTCACAGAACAGGAACCAGGCGTGTTCGACTCAGGGTCTAGCCAATACATCGTGCCAGGGCCTATTGGGTTAAAGTTGCTTACTTTATAGGCGACACCGCGTTCAAATCCTAACTCATTAGGAATGGTGCCAGGGTCTGGCTGTCTGCATATACCAATGGGGGTGATGTCAACTTCGTACTTACCTGCCACAGCCAAACCAAATGTTTGTGTTTGCAGGATGTTCCATACTCTGGAAAACCATGCATTAAAATTACGGTTGTTCGTATCTACTTTCAAGAAAGTTTTGTCTGCAGCCAAAGCATCAGTAGTAATGCTACTAATAGGCACCATACAAGCATCATCAGGACAACTGCCTACGCTCAAATTTGCGGCTGTAATGACTAAAGCCGTCGAATTCAAGTCATAATTATTTGCAGCAGCAGCTTCAATTGCGCGAGCCTGAGCACTATCAACCCCGCAACACACACCAGAAAGCTTACCGTTCAGTTGCTTAGCACCACTTAATGCTGCCGCATCTGCCGCATTTTGTAACTCTGTTTTAGCCACATAGAGATGCCCTAAATCCAGCACTATGCCTAGAATGCCGATCATCGCAATTAAAGCAAGTGCCACAATAATCGCGACTGCGCCATTCTGGCATTGCCTTGACTGTGTTCTACATGGTCTTTGCGTGGTCATATCATCATCTCCCATAGCAGTTACGCTACTGTCTTGACCCTATCTGCTTCCACTACTTGTGGTGCCAGTACCAGTGCCGCTTGTACCGCTATTGCTACCCCCTGAACCAACACCGATATTAAATATATTTGGTGTGATAGGCGGCTGTACAAAAGACCTGTGGTAGCGGTCAACTGCGGCATTGGCGGCTTGCCCATCAACACCATTGACTGGTTCTGTATCAAGTGATGCATCTGGGTTAAGTGTCTGTTGTGCCTTAGCCGCATTCACTGAGTCACCAAAGTGCTCATCAAGGTGAGGTGTCGTAGTGGCGCATCCAGCTAGAAAAGCCACTGAATATAGACTCGCCAATATTAATTTGTAGGTAGATATGTGCATGATCCTCTCCTTATTTCATCTCAAAACCATCTTTGGTCGCAGGTTGTTGTGGAACAACCGCATCAGGCTGTGGTGCCGGAGCATTTGGCGCTGGAGCATTGTCTGTTGGCGCAGCAGGTGCGTCTGAATCTTTAGGGCTAGCTTCCAACTTACCATTCAGGAAGAAATCAGTTTTATTCGGTTGCTTAAAGTTGTCAGTAGGCAATGAATAGTTTGGGGGCAACGGTTTTACTAAACGTGGCGTCACGACGAAAATAAGTTCGGTCTTGTCATTCTGGAATTCACTGCTGCGGAACAAAGCGCCTAGAATTGGAATGTTGCCGAGTACAGGAAAGCGTCGGATAGTTTCTGTGACGTTGTTTTTAATCAAGCCAGCAATCGCAAAGCTTTGACCATCACGCAGCTGCACTGTGGTAGAAGCGCGTCTAGTGACAAAGGATGGCAATACACTGCGTCCAGCACCAGCAACCACTTCGGTACCACTTTGTGATAGCTCAGAAACTTCTGGTGCGACTCTTAAGTTAATCAAACCATCTTCAAGCACAGTTGGAGTGAACTTGAGGCCAATACCGAACTCTTTTTCTTCAAGCGTAATGGTTGATAAGCCACCAGCATTAGTTTGTGGCACTGGAATAAACAACTTGCCACCAGCCAGAAAACTGCCCTCTTGCCCACTAATGGCGATGATATTAGGTTCAGCCAGTATTTTGACGATACCGTCTTTATTTTCAGCATCAACTTTAATAGAGGTGTTGCCATGCGTTACAGTAACCAAGCCGCCCGGTGATAATGGATTTGCACCAGTCAGGCTTAAGAATCCAGCCGCAATTGCATAGGCCACACCACCATTGACGCGAGAGGCATTGAATTGCGCGCCTAACTTATCAAGCAGATTCTTGGAAACTTCAGCCATCTTCACTTCAAGCATGACTTGCTGTGGTGCTGCAACCTGCAGCATATTGATGACTTTCTTATCCTTATCTTTGCCGGCATAAGCTTCTGCCAAGGCTAAGGCTTTATCTGCTTTAACGGCATCAGAAACCGTGCCACTTAACACCAGTGAGTCAGCGGCAGTATTTACCTTGATACCACTTTCATTGGGTAATAATTGATGTAACTTACTTTGTAATCCAGGTGCATCAACACCTACATTGACGCCAACTACCATGACATCCAGTACGGTTGCGCCACCTGACTTATCCCAAATAATGACTGAAGTTGAGCCAACTGCTTTGGCATGAATAACCACTTCTCGCGGGCTAGTTACATCAATATTGACAACCTTTTCATCGTCAATCTTTACCTTTTGCAAACTTCTGCCTACAGGTAAACGAAACAAATGAGATTCACCTAATGAAAAGTCCATTCGCTGTGTTATTTCAGTTGAGGGTGGGTTGTGCATAGGCATATTCATTGCCATGTGCTCATCCATTGGCTTCTTCACTCTGGCTTTAGATTTGGACTTTTTTGGCGACTTAACTGGCGAAACAGTTTTATCCGTGTTAGTGGCAACGGCTACAGTAGTATTGGCCGTATCTGCAGCGTACAAAGGCTCTCCAGCGATAAGTACTATCCCTAGAGTAGCGGCTAGGATCTTACCGCAATGATGCGATAAGCGGCTATTGGTGTATTTTTGCGCATTCATTTCATTTCTCCCTAGCAATTTCAAATATCACTTTAAACTGATGTAAATGAGTTACTGCTTATCATGAATAGGTATGGACTTTCTTTTACATACCTTCATTTTGCTTAAACACCTCAATACTCTTGGTTGTACCTCTAATAACTTCAACCTGATCAGATGGCGCTTGCTTCTCAACAGCTTGTTTAGCCTTAGCGCGTTTATAAACCACAACTTTTTTCACAACAGTTTTAACTTCCGGCTGTTGTGATGACGCCTCTACTGGCTGCTCAACTCGATTAAGTAAACTCTTTTTTGTTGACCCCGTGGTATTAACTGAACTGGTATCAACTTGATTGCGCAATACCAGAGACAAACTGCCTACGCTACGAGCCAGATCAAGTTTTTCAGCTTGCTCAGGTGTTACCTCCAGCGTGACCGCATTCACTACTTTAGGCTTGGTTTCATCACGGCTCTGTTCTTGTGCAATCGCCAGAACCAGAATGTGCTCAAGCACGATTTTGGATATACTCTTGTTGGTGTTTTCGGCTTTAGCACTTTCATCTTCAGTATTCACAACGATATCTACATAGTTACCAGGCAACGCAAACCCTGCCACGCCTACCACATCATTAACACGTACCGTAATCGCTCTATTACCTTGGCTAATTACAGCTGATAATCCACCTGTTGCGCCTATTGGAGCCAATTTTGATTCAAGTATTGGTTCACCACGTAATAAGCTGGTTTTAACTACCCGCGTATCCAGCACTTTAGGGTCGTCAGTCGCCCCGGCTGGCACGCTACCTTTAGGCCAGTCAGCAACCGTCATCATCTGTGGGTTGAGCGGCGTACCCAAATCGATATCAAGCGCGGCAACCACTACTTTGCTAGAAGCCACTCTCGATTGCTCTGACATCCAGCGTGAAGCTAGAACTACCGCCCCAATACCTATAGCAATTGAAATGGCAATCATCAATAAAGCTCTTGTGTTTTTCATTTCTGATCCCCTTTGTTTTCTCTGCTCATTAACAATCTTTAATCATGTGTGAAATAGTTATTCCAAGCCCAATCCAGCAATTCTCTGGTCATTTCCACAGGCTTTTCTTCATAACGTGCAATATCTCTCAATTGCTCCAATATATCTCTAGGAATACAGGCAGTAAGAGGCTTACCGCTCTTATAGTGATGTTCATGCAATAGATAGTTAAAGCCATCTTTACTGAATGGAATTTGCAGTTCATCGCATACTTGTTGCGTAATCACCTGATACTCATCTTCACTCAGCGGGCCGACATAAATTTTGTAACCTAATCGACGCAAAAAGGCTTCATCAGCAAGTTTGCTGGGTAGTAAATTAGTGGAGAACACGACAATGACATCGAAAGGAAGCATGAATTTTTTGCCGGTGTGTAGCGCCAGATAATCCACATGGCGGTCAAGCGGCACAATCCAGCGATTCATGATGTCTATTGCTGGCGCTAATTGCCGACCTAGGTCATCAATAATCAGTAATCCGTTGTTGGCTTTAACCTGAGGTGGCGCTTGATAGAATCTGGAGCTTTCATCAAAGTCCAAGTCCAGCATGGCAAGCGTAAGCTCTCCACCTGTTTTTATGACGGGTCGGTGGCACAATATCCAGCGAGCATCTGATGACATTCTGCGATCTATGCCTAAGCCACCATTCCCGTTGCTGCTAGGTGGCAGTAACGGCTCATGTGCAAGGGGGTCAAATATCTGAATCACTTCGTTATCCACCACAATCGCATGTGGAATAGCAATATCTCCGGTCAAGAGCCCAGCCAGATGTTCAGCGATAAAAGTTTTTCCGCTACCAGCAGGTCCGTAAACAAAAATGGCTCGGCCTGAATTCATTGCTGCGCCAAACTGTTTAAGTATGCCCTCTTTAATCACCAGTCCACTGAATGCTTTTATAAGCTGTTCGCGAGTCACCTGCATATTAGTAACAGATTGCTGATGTACCTGCTTGATGTAGGCATGCAAGCTGACTGGGGCTGGTCCTACATATTGGTTCTTGCGTAGATAATCTTCAGCCCGCAGACGACCTAATTCGGTTAAAGTATAGGCGATAGCTGTTTCGGCCTCGCTACTTCGTGTTGCCTCACACATACGTTCGCTACGCATGAAAGCTAATAACGGTTCTAATATAGTGACGGAAAGTTTGCTGTGATTAACAATATCCATTAAGCGCATTTGCCCGCGCAGGAATAATGCCTTGGTGATGAGTTCAATAAGAAATTGAAAATTAAGACCGGTTTCTTCGATAGTTCGAGGTTGTGGGGGAAGCTGTGCATGTCTACGCTCTTCATCCACCATTTCTAACTGTTCTGTAAGCTTTGTTTTCATTATTAGCTTCTCTATTATTATTGATAACTGCTCTTAGTTAGATTGATCTATCATTACATTTTCTTTTTTTCACTTTAAAAAACTAAGTAATTAAATACGCTACTGATTTTGATTGTTGATCTCACCACAACGCTTAAGTGACCGTATTTATCAAGTTACTGCATATACTGAATCCGCTGCCAAACCAGATAACATAAAGTACCCATTGCTATTGCTACTGCGTAAGGCAACTTGCCAACCGACATTGGTAAATCACTCATTATCGGCAATTGCCCTGCGTTCATGTTTACCATGCCACCCAGCAACATAAACTTCATGTTTTGTAATAATTGAGCCACTTGCCGTGATCGAACCACAATCACCAACCCCATTACACCGCCAGCGATAAATGTTGCCAGTAACGCACCTAACACATCATCTGAACCGAGAAATGCGCCTACCATTGCCATCAGCTTTACATCGCCTGCCGCCATGACGCGTAACCAATACAGAGGGAGAAATATCAACAACCCTAAACCAATGCCCTGTAATGCGTCCAACCAACCCAAAGCGCCTGGTGCAACACTGTTAAAACCCAGCCCTTTAGGTAATAATCCGTTTAAACACAACCCTAATATCAAACCAATCAACACCATCTTATTGGGTATGCGGTGACTGCGAATGTCCTGCAAGGCGATCAACACCAGTAAAACCAGCAAAGGTGCCAACGCTAACAATCCCATTAAATTCGGTGTCATATTCAGATTCCAGCCTTAA
Source organism: Methylotenera sp. (assembly GCA_027310735.1). Taxonomy (GTDB): domain Bacteria; phylum Pseudomonadota; class Gammaproteobacteria; order Burkholderiales; family Methylophilaceae; genus Methylotenera. The sequence continues at coordinate 9,207 of DAIDAH010000093.1, forward strand.
TAGATCTAAATAAATTAGAAGAGCAGCCTTAGTTATATTCAATAAGAATCAAGTATTTCCTTGTTGTCTCATTGCGTTAAACCAAGGCTTTATATTGTGTTAACAACTTACAGCAGTAACATCACCTCCAAGTTTCTCTGCAACAGTCTTAAATGTCGCACAAACACCTTTACCTGTTGCAGACACCGCAGCAATAATCACCACTGCAATCAGTGCTGCAATTAGGCCATATTCAATGGCTGTCACACCTTCTTCATCATTCAAAAAATGTTGGAACCCTAAATATAGGTTTTTCATGTTATTTCTCCTTGGTTATAAAAAACTACCTATTGCAACACTCGCTATCTCACGGCATTTGTGCAGAAATCAGGTACTTTCATTCTGTACGTACCGCTGATGTGTGTAATCTACTGGAGCCATGTAAATAAAGACATTCGTGCGAGCACGTAGGGGTTAACCCTTATATCTATTGATAACCATAGACATGGATTGATTTTTCATCGTAGACTTAAAGGTGTCGCAGGTTAAACCTAGCTGAAGAAGGAAGGTTCATTGACCGAATTACTTAAAAACTTAAGTTTTAAGACGTTATTTGATGTGTCGGCTGATGCCATGTTATTAGTTGATGACACAGGGCATATTGTTCTGTCTAATTTGGCAGCTCAAGAACTATTGGAGTATCCAGAAGCTGACATATGCGGCCTTAATGTTGCCTCACTTATACCTTCGCGTTATCGAAATCATCACGAGCACCTTGTCTCGGCATATTTACATAAACCAGAACAGCGCTCGATGGGCAGCGGCAAAGTCCTTTTTGCACTCAGACGTGATGGCAAAGAAATTGCAGTAGGTATTGCGTTAAGCCCGATTCACACTGAAGACAAACTGCTCATTTTAGTCACGCTATACGCTACCGACCGCCGCCATCAGGCTGAGGAGGCGCTAAGAGCTAGTGAGGAAAGATTACGGCTCCCC
>DAIDAH010000094.1 GCA_027310735.1 Methylotenera sp.
ATCAGGAAGTGCAGGTTCATGCGTATCATCACTTAACAGCGGCAGCATTCCAGGGTTAACGCTAGGCAATGGACCATGCACATCCGGCACTGCGCATTATGCAATTACGTATCCTAATGGCAATCAAAAATCCACTTGTGAGACCATGACGGTCAGAATCACAGCGCATGATGCAGCACATGGCGAAGTTACGCCTCCAGCAGCAACCCAGATTGCCTTATCCACGAACATTTCTGGTATAGCAACAGCTGCTAGCTGGACAAAAAAAACAGGCGGCGGTACTTTCAATACATCAACTAATGTTTACGCTTTTAGCGGTGCGGAGACTTTTGCTGAATTTAATCTGACTCGCACAACAATAACAGCTAGCCCACATATCAACATTGATGTTACCGATGGAAGCAAGACCGACCTTAACGGCGATGCTATTGAAGATGCTAAGGCACAATTCTCCGCTGCCAGTGCTGACCTTTACTCTGACAACGCGGGAACGCTCGCCACTATACCTACATTGACTGCTGGAGCGAATTCAAACACATATTATGTAAAAGTAGTAGGACTGAACGGTTCGTGCTCCAGCGTCATTACTGGCTCCAAAACCGTAACAATGGGGTATCAATGTCAGGATCCTGCCTCATGCTATACAACAAACGCGCCAGTCTGTGGAGCCGGGAATGGTTATCTGTGCCTAACACCTTACAACACTAACGTTGCTCAAACTGCTCAAGCATTGTCTGCAAACAACCAAGGAAGCACGTCTAGCACCGCATCTATTCCACTGATTTTCGACGCCAACGGCTATGCGCCGATTACATTTAACTACTTGGATGTAGGCAAAATCAATCTATTCATGACCTCAGTTGGCGGCACAACTGTAGCTGGAAGTACAAACAACTTCTTAGTAAAACCATTAAATTTTACAGTCATTCCGTGTAAAGCTGCAGTTTCAGGAGACTGTACCAGCTCGCCAGCAGACCCAGGCACAAGTGGAGGTGGTAGCACTTTTGCCAAGGCAGGCGAGGTTTTCAAAGCCACCATCAAGGCAACTGCGCTTGGTGGCAGCACGACACCGAGTTACGGCCTAGGAAGCTCGAATAACACTGAACAAGTTAACCTATCCATGCTCAGGCAAGCGCCTACAGACACAAACACGCGTGACGGGAACTTAGGTGGCACAGGCACGACAACTGGCACAGCACTATACAGAAGCAACTTCACTAACGGTATTGTGACTTTATCCGACCTCACTTGGGATGAAGTTGGTGTCATCAAGTTAGTAGCCACGAATATTGGCTTCCTTGGCGATGCGACAGTCACTACCACTGGAACCAGCAGTAATGTTGGAAGGTTCTATCCAGATCATTTTGGTCTCACAGGCTCACTGGTGACGCGGAGTGACTTACAAACAGTAGAAGGTCAAGCAACACCCTTTACCTATATGGGCGAGCCAATGCTGCTAAACGTGAATGTGACCGCTTATTCCACGAATGAATCTGTCACTCAAAACTATATTGGTGCATATGCAAAACTTGATGCAAGTACGCTTAGCAACTGGAATGGCGTAGGTTGCGCCAGTGGCAACCAATGCTTCGGACTAGGTGCAGTTGAGGGAACTACACCGTTATCAAGCAGATTAACAGTCATGCCCTCTCCAACAAGCACATGGAGCCTTGGAAGTGGCAGCTTCACATTCAACCTCACCTTTGCTCGTAACACCAGTGGGCCAGATGGCCCGTTTGATTCACTTTCTATCGGTGCGGCTCCACAGGATACAGATGGCGTAATGTTAAGAGCATCGACATCAACAGATACTGCCCATGCACTAGATCTGGATGTCGCTAGCGGTGGTGGTGTAGATCGTCGCCTCATCGCCACAACAAAAATGCGTTACGGTCGATTACGTTTAGTGAATACCTACGGTTCAGAACTACTGGATTCACGCGTTGAAGTCCGCGCCGAATATTGGAACGGTAGCCGATGGGCACTTAACACACTAGACAAAAGCTTAGCGCTTACTACTGGAAACGTGTTTAGCAGCAATGCAACAGGTAACATCACTACCCCTCCTACAGTCAAATCAATCACACAATTTAGTGCTGGTAGTGGTGGACTAGGCTACATTGTATTCAACAAGACATCTCTGCCGGGCAGCTTTGATATTGCGCTGAATCTGAATGCGTCAGGCTCAGATTCGTCATGCAATGTTACTCATGGTGGCACAGCATCTGATATGCCTTGGCTTAAAGCCTTCTGGACAGCGCCGGCCAACTGCAATAGTGTTGCAGGCTGGGCACAGGATCCTAATGCCCGCGTCAAACTGGGTTCACCGAAAGCACCTTACATCTACCTGAGAGAGCGCTATTGAAATCGCGCGGATTCACTTTGATAGAATTAATCGCAATCATGATTATCGTTGGCATAATGGCCGTGGTGGCATTGCCACGCATGAGCATATTGAATGGTTTTGATGAAAAAGGGCTGCATGACAAGCTCAAAGCAAGTTTGCAATTTGCACGTAAAACGGCTGTCGCAAGCCGTCGATTTGTATGCCTAAATGTCACTAATGGCGTGGGCGGAACTGTAAGCCTTCGCTTAGAAAAAGCCAGCCCAGAAAACACCACAGGCAACTGCAATAACATTATTAATGTTGTAGATAATGGTGTAGATTTAAACCCACCATCTGCCGACACTACACCAGGATGTGCAAGAAACCAAATATGTGCAGGTGCAACGCTGTCACTTACATCCTCTAGTGCATCGTTCAGATTCGACCCACTAGGCCGTTTAAATCCTGTCAGCAATGTGACTTTTTCTACTACAGGTCAACCCAATATCGTGATAGAAGCTGAGACAGGCAATGTTCAGTAAACAAGGTCGAGATCAATCCGGATTTACGCTGATAGAGCTGATTATTTTCATTGTCATTGTCAGCGTGGCACTAACAGGCGTGCTTACCGTACTCAATATCACTGCAAAATCGAGTGCAGATCCATTGCTACGCAAACAAGCGCTGGCAATTGCGGAAGCATTACTGGAAGAAGTGATGCTACAACCTTTCACCTACTGCGACCCTGATGATGCTTCGGCGGCAACTGCTACCAGTACCGCAGGTTGCTCAACAACGGTAGAAGCGATGGGGCCTGATGTAAACCCTAATGGCGCAACCGAGACCCGCGCTTCTAGTACAGACCCGTTTGACAACGTCAACGATTACAACGGTCTGAGCACTACCACCAATATTGCGGGCGGTGGCCCAGCAAAATATACCGCGAATATCTCTGTAACTGCTACAGATTTAGGTGCCATCACGGCAGCCTCAGGCAATGCACTGCTAGTCTCAGTGTCAGTAAACTCTGGAACTGAGACCATTGTGCTTGAAGGGTATAGAACCCGCTACTCACCGAATACATTGCCATGAGAAAATCCCAACATTTAACCACAAGATTTTTAACTGTAGGATTCACCCTCATTGAAGTGATTATGGTGATTGCTATCATCGGCATCATCGCAGGCATGGTGGCTGTTTTTATCACTAAACCAATAGAAGGCTATGTTGACTCTATACGCCGTGCGGAATTAACCGATGCCGCAGATGTAGCGTTACGCCGCCTCACCCGTGATGTAAGACTCGCGCTACCAAATAGCTTGCGAACAACAGCGGGAGGGATTGAGTTCATTATGACTAAGGCTGGTGGTCGTTATCGCGATGAGAATGATGGTTCAACAGCAGGTAACGTACTCAGCTTCAACAATAGCAACACCAAGTTCGATGTGCTTGGCCCAATACCCGCACTAGCTACTGGCGTCAGTGGTGACTACATCGTCATTTACAATCTTGGCACTGGTTATTCGCCAGCAGACGCTTACGCTGGAGGCAACCGAGCACAAGTGAGCAGCGTTTCCGGCAACACCATAACACTAGCCTCCAACACGTTCGCCAACCAATCTCCACCTATTCCTTCACCGAACTCGCGCTTTCAGGTAGTTGGTTTTAGCGACAAAGTTGTACGTTATCTCTGCAATGGCGACGGCACACTCACCCGTCAGTCAGGATGCGACTTTACAACCACAACAAACTGCTCAAGTACTGCTGTACTTGCTGGCTCAACTACGACCGAACCAAAAGCCAGTTGCACTATTGATTACACTTCAGCCGCAACAGGCCGCAATGGCCTGCTCTACATAGAGCTCACATTGACCGATACGCCAAGCGGTGAACGCGTTACACTGTTTCAGCAAATTCACGTGGACAATGCACCATGAAGTTGTTAAACCGCAGTGCTCAAGGTTTTGCCATTGTGACAGCCATTTTCATTCTTGTGGTGTTGGCTGTGCTAGGTTCTTTTATTGTCAATGTCTCCACCAACCAACATATCGGCTCAGCATTAGATGTACAGGGCGTACGTGCCTACCAAGCAGCACGTGCTGGCATTGAGTGGGGACTTTATCAACAATTACGCACCAACTCTTGCGTTGCATCTTCAAACTTACCCCTAGCCGCGCCAACTTTAACCAGCTTTACCGTAACGGTAACCTGCGCCAAATCAACAGACGCAAATAACGGCCCAACGGTATATTCCATCACATCTACAGCATGTAGCTCACCCGATGCAACCACACTAGGGTGCCCGAACACCACCCCCGGAAATGCATACATAGAGCGGCGACTTGATGTTACGTTTTGACATTCTGGTGAATTTGTTACAATGAGTCAGGGTATGCTAATTACAAAGCTAATATTGTTAATACAAGCTTAATTAACTAACAAAATTTATAGAGATATGCATGCAATTTTTTAATAAGAAAAAGAAACCTGGCTGGTATGCAATAAGTGCGACAGAACAAGGTGCTTGCGTGGCACATGTATTAAAAAGTCCTGATGACAAGCCTATGGTTACACTTGCAAAATCTAGAAATGAAAACCTCAAAGACAATACAGCAACCAAAACATTAGTTAACGACTTAAATCTGGCCAGCCACCATTGCTCCTTATTACTAAAGCATGGTGAATATCAGCTACTGCAAATTGAAAAGCCTAATGTTCCTGCTGAAGAACTAAAACAGGCAGTGCGGTGGAAGCTTAAAGATATGATTGATTATCCTGTAGAACAGGCAACCATTGATGTAATCAACATTCCTACCAACCCTGACAATGCACGTCGACAAGCCTATGTTTATGCGGTTGCCACGCGTAATGAGTTGATTAGTACTTACATCCAAAGCTTAATTGAGTTTTCCGAATCCGGCTTGGAAGTCATTGATATTCCTGAGCTTGCTCAGCGCAATGTAGCCGCATACCTTGAACAAGAAAACCGAGGTTTGGCGATGCTTTCTATCAACGGCGCAGATGGCTTACTGACCTTTACATCCAATGGCGAGCTCTATTATGCGCGTGGCATTGATGTAAACATTAAGCATCTGCTAAATGATGATAGCGAACAGAAATCTACTATTTTTGAGCGCTTATCGCTGGAGATTCAACGCTCTTTGGATAACTTTGAACGTCAATTCCCTTACATCAATGTCAATCGCTTAGTCTTGGCGCCATTCGTGGGGCGTGAGGATTTTTATGATTACTTAAAAACCTCACTTTTTGTGCAGGTTGATCGCTTTGATTTAGCTGATGTATTTAGTTTTGAAACTGGCGTTGAATTAGGTGATTTAGCAATGCAAGCCAGTTTACTACCAGCACTAGGTGCGGCATTACGCGAAGAGCAATCATCATGAGCCAGCAAATTAACCTGCTAAACCCAGCGCTTATCAAGCAAAAGGATTTATTGAATCCGAATAATATAGCGATAACACTTGGATTATTAACATTATTAATGCTTGTGTATTATGGCGTTTCTCAAAAACAACTATCTGCATTGACCGTACAACGTAGCCAAGTTGCCAGCGAGCTTTCAGCCAGGCAAGCTGAGTTAAAACAAGCAACCATACTGCATACGCCACGCGCGTTGAATAAAGCATTGCTAGACCAAATAGCACTACTGGAGCAAAAAGAAGAAATGCAACAGCAAGTACTACAAACCATCAACTTGAGTTCCACAACACCCGATAAGGGCTACGCGGCCTTAATGCGCGCTTTTGCCAAGCAAAGCCTGAATGGATTGTGGCTCACCAGCTTTAGCATCGACAGCTACACCGATAAGTTAAACATCAGTGGTCGCTCACTACAAGCTGACTTTGTTCCAGAGTATATTGCCCGCTTAGGCAATGAACCTGCATTACAAGGAAAGTCATTTTCTGCTTTAACCATGAGCTTACCAAAACCAGATACTTCTGCAACGAATAAACCATCTGCGCCCCCTTCGGCGCAGACAATAAATCCTACAGATAAAGCCTCTCAGCCTCCTATTGAAACACCGTATATTGAATTTACATTGCAATCTACTGATGAAAAATTAACGCCTAACAGCGCATCGACTTCAGTTAAGAATGGGAGTAAATCTTGAACCCATCATTAATGCAATCTTGGTTATCCGTAACAAGCAAATTTGAAGCGTTAAATAAACGTGAACGCTGGCTGGTATTCTTAACCTTACTGTTCGTTGTTTATGCTGCAATCAATGCCTTGCTGCTAAGCCCTGTACTCTCACAAAAAAAGACCATCACGACAGAGTTTGCTTCTGAACAATCTCAAGTTCAGCAATTACAACAGCAAATTACGATACTGAACAGTCAAAATATAATAGACCCAGATGCACAAAGTAAACTGCGCATTTCAGACCTAAGAGCTAATCTACAACAATTGGACACGCAACTAAGTGGCATGCAATCTACATTGATTAGCCCAGAAAAAATGCCTGAATTACTGCGTAGTCTGTTAAAAAGAAACAGAAAGCTTAACCTTATAGAGCTCAAAACATTACCTACACAAGGTTTGCTTGAGACTGCAACATCCGAAATCAACAATGCGGTTTCATCCGAGAAAAATACCCAGCAAGCACCTGTAAAAGCCAAACAAGATGAAGCCCCTGTATACAAACATGGTGTAGAAATTACGGTTGAAGGACGTTATTTGGATTTACTTGAATATGTTTCTGTTCTAGAAAAAATGCCTTGGCATGTCTTATGGAGTAAGGCTGCGCTAAATGTTGACCAGCATACGCAACTTAGCCAGTTAAAGCTAACGGTGTATACCCTGAGTTTAGATAAAACATGGTTGAGTATTTAATGATGAGACGCTTTGCATATTTATCAATCATAACCGTTGCCTTGCTTATGCAGACTGCGCAGGCTGAAGAAAACTTAAAAGACCCGACACAGGCACCAGCTTCGCTCAATGGCAATGCCGCTAATGTGCAAGAACCTACAGGCCCTGTTCTGCAATCAGTTATGTTAGGCGCACAATATCGCGCCGCAATCATTAATGGTCAGAAAGTACTACTAGGCAAAAAATATGAGGAAGCAACACTCATTAAGCTCAATGAGCATGAAGCTGTACTGAGAAATAAAGACGGCACAACACAAACGTTAGTATTGGGTTACGGTATTGAAAAGAAAGTGCTGTATCCGTTAACTCCCCATACAAGCAACAAAAAAAAGCGTTCTACTAAAATCGAATGAAAACTCAACGAATAATGACTGAAATAAGCGAAAAGAAAATGATGCGAACATTACAAATGCGATTATCACCATTATTGATTGCGATGCTGCTATCTAGCTGCGCCAGCACCTCACAGCCACAACATGAAACCTCCACGCTCAACAAAATAAAAAATGAGTTAAAAGTCGCCGCCGAAACCAAACTTGTGAGTACTCCCACAACGATTAACGATGCGCTATTGCCTCCATTAAAAATCGCAATGCCTAAAGCAACTGCCAAGCAACTAGAACAACGCTTTGACTTGGTTATCAGTGACGCGCCTGCACGACAGGTATTAATGGGTATCGTCAGTGGTACCCGTTATAGCATGCTGGTAAGCCCAGATGTAACCGGCTCAATTTCTGTCAACCTAAAAGATGTAACGGTGTTTGAAGCACTCGATTCTCTACGTGAATTATATGGCTATGAGTACAAAGTAGAAGGCACACGTATTTTCATTGAACCGCAAATTATGCAAACACGCGTGTTTCAAGTGAATTATATTATGGGACAACGTGAAGGCAGATCAAACACACGCGTCACATCTGGCTCAATTAACACCAATAACAACAATCAACTAAACCAGCAAAATGCTGGTTTTGGAAACACCTCTACAAGCAACAACAATACTAGCTCTTTAAATAATAGCAACAACAGTACATCGCTCACAGGCACAAGCATTACAACCACGACTAAAAATGATTTCTGGGAAGATTTAACCGCCTCGTTAAAAGAGATCATTGGCGAAGAAAATGGCCGACGTGTCATTGTTAACCTGCAGTCAGGTGTTATTGTCGTCCGTGCTATGCCAAGTGAAATTCGGACTGCAGAATCATTTCTACGCCTTATGCAAGTCAACATAGAGCGTCAGGTAATTCTGGAAGCAAAAATTCTGAATGTGCAGCTTAATGACCAATCTCAAAGTGGTGTGAACTGGTCAGTATTCGGTCGCAACAACAGAAATACAGGCATCGTCGGCAACATCAATGCCAACACCCAGCTTGCCACTAGCGGCAATGGCAACTTAATTAGCGGTGATCTAGCTTCGGCATCTGGCAACATTTTGGCTAACTCAGCCACCACTGCATTAGGTGGGCCTCTCTTTGCAGTGGCACTGCAAGGCGCCAACTTTGCCGCGCTACTTTCATTTTTAGAAACACAAGGTGATGTACAAGTGCTATCAAGCCCTCGTATTGCCACCATCAACAATCAAAAAGCTGTACTAAAAGTAGGTACTGATGAATTCTTCGTCACGGGGGTATCATCCAGCACCACGGCCTCTACTGGGGCAACAACTACAGTACCGGAAGTCAGATTACAACCTTTCTTCTCAGGCATTTCGCTGGATGTCACGCCACAAATTGATAAAGATGACAATATCATTTTGCACATGCACCCTACTATCAGTGAGGTTTCAACAGTAAATAAGCAAGTCAGCTTGGGCGGCACCTCCGGCACACTCAACTTGCCTCTAGCATCAAGCAATGTAAGCGAAACGGATAGTATCGTTCGCACACACGATGGTCGCGTAATCGCCATTGGTGGCCTAATGACAGAAAAGACCATCAGCAACAAATCTAAAATACCAGGTTTGGGTGATCTCAAAGGCGTAGGCGCTGCATTCCGCCAAAAGGGCGCGACGACAAGTAAAACTGAACTAGTAATCTTACTGAAGTCGACAGTGGTGCAGGGACAAGATAGCTGGAACGATGATGTTTTAGCAAGCCAAGGCCGCATTGATGATATGCAAAGGCCAGCACCTGTTAGTAACAACGCCTCTGGAACAAAATAATTGCTATACCTCAAGCACTTTGGCTTAAATGAGCTACCGTTCAGCATTACCCCTGACACTAGCTTCTATTTTGCATCGAAAAGCTATCAAGAGGGTCTAAATACACTTTTGTTTGCAATTACGTCAGGTGAAGGGTTTATCAAAATAACAGGGGAAGTTGGTACTGGCAAAACACTGCTATGCCGTAAACTCATGTCCAGCTTGGACTCCAGTTTCAAAGTGGCTTATGTACCCAATCCATATTTAGAGCCTCAATCCTTACTGATGGTACTGGCCGAAGAACTGGGTGTCACATTACCCTCAAAAGTCACACAACATGCGCTATTAAATGCCCTCACGCACAGCTTGTTGGACTTTGCCCGCAACGGCATCAAAGTAGTCGTGTGTTTAGATGAAGTTCAGGCCATGCCAATTGAAACACTAGAGGCACTGCGCTTATTAAGCAATCTTGAAACTGAAAAACGCAAACTACTACAAGTTGTAATATTTGGACAGCCTGAACTGGAAGAAAAGCTCAACCACGCTTCAATTCGACAGTTGAAACAACGCATTACCTTTGACTACAAACTAGATCAACTGACTCGTGATGAAATGCAATATTACTTAAACCATCGCTTAGTCGTAGCTGGGTATCAGGGTAGCAGAATGTTTAGTCATAATGCATTAGCACTTTTATATTTAAAGTCTAAAGGTGTGCCACGCCTAGTGAATATACTGGCACACAAAGCGCTATTAGCTACGTATGGAAAAGGTCGGCATCAAGTAGGCTTAAGTGATGTACATGCC
>DAIDAH010000095.1 GCA_027310735.1 Methylotenera sp.
CGCGCATTAAGCGTTGAACATGCACAAGACTTGATGCGTGAAACCATCCCAGATTTAGTTTTGCTGGACTGGATGCTACCCGGCATGAATGGCTTGGAATTTGCCCGTAAGCTAAAGTCCGATGCCCTAACAAAGGCCATCCCAATCATTATGCTCACAGCACGTGGTGAAGAGTATGACAAAGTTCGAGGCCTAGAAGTCGGCGCTGATGATTACGTTACAAAACCATTTAGTCCACGTGAGCTAAATGCGCGGATCAAAGCCGTACTACGCCGCCGCGCGCCGCAAATGACTGACGACCCAATTGAACTAAATGGACTGCGTCTAGACCCAGTTACACACCGCGTTACTGGCAACAAAAAAACGATAGATTTAGGCCCAACAGAATTCAGACTACTGCATTTTTTTATGACCAATGCTGAACGCGTACATACACGTAGCCAGTTGCTGGATAAAGTATGGGGCGATCGCGTATTTGTTGAAGATCGCACAGTGGATGTACATATTCGCCGCTTACGCAACGCACTCTCACTTTCAGGTCACGAAGACTTGATTCAGACGGTGCGAGGAGCGGGTTATCGCTTATCAGTAGAGTCAAGCTAACGAAACCTAGCTATAATAAACCATCAATTTTTTAAAAGATGTAAATAGTGCAAGATATTCGCTGGAATGCCTTTTGGCTTAGCTTAACCCTTACCGTTATTTGTCTCATCATTTGGGCTAGCTACAGCGCAAATGTTGCACTATTTGTTTTTTCTGCGGTTGTATCGATTTATTTAGCCAGACATTTGTACTGGTTACATCAACTGAGTAAATGGCTTAAAAAGCCGGTACTTAATCACATTCCTAGTGGATCTGGTATTTGGGGAGATATATTTGCCTCGCTTTATCAGGAGCACCGTCGTCATTCCCAGAACCAGACCCAACTCAGCTCTGCCCTTGGTCGTTTCCGGCACGCAGCAAGCGCACTGCCAGATGGCGTTGTGGTGCTAAACTCCAATAATGAAATTGAATGGTGCAATCCCCCAGCTGAAATCAAACTAGGGCTAAATCTAAAGCAAGATGAAAACCAGCCCATCAATTATCTGGTTCGCCATAGTGACTTTCTGAACTACCTGCAAGCACAAGAGTACTCAGACCCCATCAAACTCAAATCATGGCGAAATTCGGAAGTCACACTGGAAATTCAACTGATTCCATTTGGTACGAAACAGAAGTTACTTATCTGCCGCGACGTCACACAACTGGAAAGAATTGAGGCGATGCGCCGCGATTTCATTGCCAACGTTTCACATGAACTACGCACACCGCTCACTGTAGTCGGCGGGTTTATTGAAACCCTAATGGATGTAGAAGGTGCTGTTCCAGAAAGTACGCGCAGTTATTTTAATATGATGCTGGATCAGACAACACGCATGCGGCACCTGATTGACGATTTATTAACGTTATCGCATATTGAAAGTAATGTTCAAGCACCTGATGATGCCGAAATTCAAATGTCAGCACTCATCAACATGATGATCAACGATGCCAAGGTGTTAAGCCAGGGCAAACATAAAATTAACGCAGAAATAGATGCTAACGTGAATTTAATCGGCGCAATGGGCGAGCTGCAAAGCGCAATGAGCAACTTGATCAGCAATGCAATTCGCTACACACCAGATGGTGGTGAAATTCACATCAGTTGGGGAATTCATAACAAAAATGCCATTTTTAGCGTAAAAGACAATGGCATTGGTATTGATCAACAACATATTGACAGGCTCACTGAGCGTTTTTATCGTGTAGACCGTGGCCGTAGCCGTGAAACAGGCGGTACAGGTTTAGGGCTCTCTATCGTAAAGCACATCCTCACACGCCATCAAGCACGACTTGAAATTACTAGCGAACTCGGTGTAGGCAGCACGTTCAGTGAAATATTCCCCTCAGCACGAATTGTGCAGAAACAACCAGACGCTTCAGAATAAACGCCGACTTGACTCGCATCGCTATATATATCGCGTTGTCATTAACACTCTTGGGATGCGCCAGCACTACTGACAGCACTCTGCCGAGTAAAAGAACCATCCCTGAACAACAAGACCGCAGCACAATTCAGCAACTAGGCAAGAGTGATTTTGACCGCATGGCGGATGTAGAAATACGTGAAAATACCGAAAGCTTGCGCTTGCTGATGTTTAAGCTTTACAAACGCAACCCACATGAGCTACAAAAAAGCACATCGGATACCGTTGAGAAAATGGTGACATGGGTCTTTGATGGCGAGGCTCAGCACCATAATAAATTTGAATCGATTAACAACCTGCAAGACACAGACGCCATATTCCTGGCTTTTAAACCAGCGTATACAGGCGACCGCGTTCTGCCTTTTATTGTCGGCCTACACACAATGTTACTGAAAGCACATGACGGAAAAACTGACTTTTACTTTACTGATAGCATAGACCCTCAGCACATCTACAATGTGGCGAGGAATATTGAAATTGCCGCATGGAAACTCTCAAACTCTCGCGATAGCAATGGCTCGCTATACCTGCTCACCAATGAACTAAACGATAAAGACAAAAACTTATCATTTGAGCGAGAGTTTGGGAAAATGATTGGGCGAACAGATCTATACGCCATCGCTCTAGCTGAAAAATCTCAGCGACTCATCTCACGTGTCATACAAAACCTTGCGACGGCGCTATTCTTACCGTTTAAGTAATGCTGCCTCCAACCATTCAGAGCGCCCTTACAACAACACTTTTTCAATGCCGCCGTTATTTACTCGCGCAACATACTCTTGCATCCAGTTATCACCAAGAATGTGCTTCGCCATCTCGACTACTATGTAATCGGCTTCAATACCCGTGTCTTCGCCATAACGAGATAACCCTTGCAAGCAACTTGGGCAAGAAGTAAGAATCTTTACTTTCTCCTCTGGCGCACCGACGGTCAAGCCCATTTTACCCATACCTTTTTCCAGCTCTTCCTGCTTACGCATTTTCACCTGCGTAGCAATATCTGGGCGGGCAACCGCAAAGGTACCACTTTCACCACAACAGCGATCATTCAACTGCACATCACTACCCATGAGCGTATTGGTCACTTCCATTGACTTGTAGGTTTTCATTGGATTATGGCAAGGCTCATGATACATATAACGTGTACCAGTTACACCTTGTAAGCGCATATCCTTTTCCATCAGATATTCATGAATATCTAGCAAGCGACAGCCCGGGAATATTTTCTCGAACTCATACTTTTGCAGTTGATCCATACAGGTGCCACAAGACACGATCACCGTTTTAATATCCAGATAGTTGAGCGTATTGGCCACACGGTGGAATAACACACGATTATCAGCCGTAATTTCCTGACCTTTATCATGGTTACCACTTGCGGTTTGCGGATAACCGCAACATAGATAACCTGGTGGCAATACGGTAATTGCCCCTACTTCATACAACATGGCCTGTGTAGCTAAACCCACATTTGAGAACAAGCGTTCGGAACCACAACCCGGAAAGTAGAACACCGCCTCAGAATCTTCGGTCACTTTTTGCGGATTACGAATCACAGGAATCATGCTGTCATCTTCGATACCCAGCAAAGCACGAGAGGTCTTGGTCGGCATTTTTTTAGGCATCGGCCTATTAATAAAATGAATAACCTGTGCTTTGATTTCTGGCTTACCTACAGTTGCTGGCGGTCTGATTTTATCTTTCAATAAACCAAATTTCTTCGCAATACTATGCGCAAAGCTTTGTGCTTTATAGCCGATATCAATCATCACCGTATGTAGCAATTTAATTGTCGCAGGATCTTTAGCATTCAAAAACGCCATGCCCACTGCTGTACCAGGATTGAATTGCTTTTTACCTTGCTCGCGTAAAAAATTACGCATCGCAACCGATACGTCGCCAAAATCAATATCTACCGGACAAGGATTCAGGCATTTATGACAAACAGTACAGTGGTCAGCAACATCATTAAACTCATCGAAATGCTTAATGGAAATCCCGCGCCGAGTTTGCTCTTCATACAAGAACGCTTCGATCAATAACGATGTGCCTAAAATCTTGTTGCGTGGGCTATACAACAAATTAGCACGTGGCACATGCGTGGTACATACAGGCTTACATTTACCACAACGCAGGCAGTCACTGATGGAGTCCGCAATATCACCTATAGCGGATTGCTCCATAATAATAGACTCTTGCTCCAGCAAACCAAAACTTGGTGTATAGGCATTATCAAGCCCAGAGCCAGCCAGCAACTTACCTTTATTAAAGTGACCATTTGGGTCGACCTTGTTTTTGTAAGCAGTAAAACGATCAATGGTCGATTGTTCCAAAAACTCCATTTTAGTGATGCCGATACCATGCTCACCTGAAATAACACCATTTAAAGCTTTTGCCAGCGCCATAACGCGATCAACAGCGCCATGGGCGTCTTGCATCATTTCGTAATCATCAGAATTAACTGGAATATTGGTATGCACATTGCCATCACCAGCATGCATATGTAAGGCAATAAAGACGCGGCTCTTAAGCACACTCTTATGCACTTCATCGCAACGATCCAGTATTTTTTGATACTCACGGCCAGCAAAAATGTCGGCCATCGGTCGTTTAAGCTCGCGCTTCCATGAAATACGCAAATCATAGGATTGCACAGCACGGAAGACGCTTTCATACTGACCAACTGCGCTACCTGCATCACCTAATATCGATACTGGCGCATCCAGATTATTCAGAATCAAGCTCCAGCGCCCACGCAACTCGCTTAACAACTGCAATGCCATGCCTTGCTTGCTCTTTACCATTTCGATGTCTGCATTGCCGTCTTCATCCGCTTGCAATGGCAAGTCGCCCTGAATAAAGTCCTGCATCGCATCCAGCAACTTCAGCTTATTCTGGATAGAAAGCTCAATATTGATACGTTCGATACCATCAGAATAATCACCTAAGCGCGGCAATGGAATCACCACGTCTTCATTGATCTTAAAGGCATTGGTATGCTTGGCAATAGCGGCGGTACGCGCACGATCCAGCCAGAATTTTTTCCGCGCTTCTGCTGACACAGCAATAAAGCCCTCGCCATTACGTGCATTACACAAACGCACGATATGCGATGCAGCCTCACCGACTGCATTTTCATCATCAGAGGCAATGTCGGCAATCAACACCATTTTAGGGCGCTGCTGTCTGGCCGCCTTAGTGGCGTAACCTACCGCCTTGATATAACGCTCATCCATATGCTCTAGACCCGCCATCAGCACTAACGGATCTTTTTTAGCGGTCGCGTCCAGATAGTCTTTAATTTCCACAATCGCTGGCACGGCATTTGATACATTGCCAAAAAACTCCAAGGCAATAGTACGTACATGCTTAGGCATACGATGCAGAATAAACGTCGCAGAAGTAATCAGGCCGTCACAGCCTTCTTTTTGAATACCAGGCAAACCGGATAGGAATTTATCCGTAACATCTTTACCTAAACCAACTTTACGGAAGCTTGGCCCTGCAATCTCCAAAATCTCTGGCTCAGCCAACAAAGTTTTCATATCTTCGGCATAACGGCTTATTTTAAAACGCGCCATTTCGATATCATGAATCTTACCCAGATTATGATCTAAGCGCTCAACCTCAAGCCACTCAGCATCTGGCGTCACCATGCGCCATGAGGCTAAATTATCTAAAGCAGTACCCCATAACACAGCTTTCTTACCACCAGCATTCATCGACACATTGCCGCCAATACAGCTAGCATCGGCAGAGGTTGGATCACAGGCAAATTCCAAGCCGGCATCACTCGCAGCCTCCATAGCGCGACGCGTCACTACACCTGCTCCACATTCTATTGTAGCCACCTGACGAGCAACACCAGGTAGTGTGCGCATTTGCACGCCAGTATGCTGATCCAGTTTCTCAGTATTAATCACTGCAGACATTGGCGTCAGCGGAATTGCGCCACCGGTATATCCAGTACCACCACCGCGAGGAATGACAGTAAGCCCTAACTCAATACATGCGCGCACCAAGGCCGCGATTTCTTTTTCAGTATCTGGGTGCAACACAACAAACGGATACTCAACACGCCAGTCAGTTGCATCAGTAACATGTGATACGCGCGCCAAACCATCAAAACAAACATTATCTTTACGGGTTATTTTTGTAAGTTTACTGAGCGCGCGCTTACGTAAATTAGCAGTTAATTTGAAGTCCTCTTCAAATTTTGTGACTGCAAGCCTTGCAGCCATGACCAACTTCAATACTTTTTCATTGCCCGCACTATCATTGCCACCACCAACAGCGCGGCGCTCATCTATCGCTGCTATGCGATGATGCAAAGCATCTACCAGCGCTTTGCGGCGTTTTGGATTTTCCAGCAGGTCATCCTGTAAATAGGGGTTACGCGTTACTACCCATAGATCACCCAATACTTCAAACAACATACGTGCTGAACGGCCAGTTTTGCGTTCGCCACGCAACTCATTCAAAATACCCCAGTATTCTTCACCCATAAATCGAATAACGATTTCGCGGTCAGAGAAAGAGGTGTAGTTGTAAGGAATTTCGCGCAAGCGCGTTGCAGGTTGAGACTCTGCATTGCTAAGATGACTAAGTAGAGGTGCGTTCATGTATTTTGATAAATAGCTTGGCTATTAAAACGTCATTATAACATGTCGCCGACGCGCAAATAAGCACGACCTTTTTGTGGTTATTCAACCACAAAATACCTAACAAAATACTAAAAATTATTCTTAAATCCAGCAATTTATCAGCCTAATCATATAGACTATCCATAAGCATTGGATACACTACACATCATGAACGCCACACTGAAAAAATCGCTACTTCCCATCATTATTATCACACTGCTCGTTTTTCTGGGGCTGCAATTAAACAACAAACCCAATGCCCCAGATGTAACTTTTACCACCATTGATGGTAATAAAATTTCTATGGGAGCATTGAAAGGCAAGATTGTACTAATTAACTTCTGGGCAACAGATTGTCCCGGTTGCATACAAGAAATGCCGCAGCTAGTTAACACCTACAACCAATACAGCAAAAAAGGCTTCGAAATAATCGCCGTCGCCATGCCTTACGACCCACCAGCACAAGTACTCAATTATACAAAGCAAAAGGCGCTGCCCTTCCCAGTCATGCACGATGGGTTTGGCGAAGTCACAAATAAATTTGGCGGAGTGAACTTAACACCGACAACCTTCATCTATGACAAGCAGGGACATTTGGTACGCCGTACCATTGGGGACCTAGACTTTAATGCTTTACAACAATTACTCAAAAAAGAATTGGGCGCCTAATGCTTTGGATTAAATCATTACATATTATTTTTGTCACCAGCTGGTTTGCCGGTCTATTTTACCTACCACGATTATTTGTTAATCACGCCATGGTATTAGACTCAAAAATCTCTGACAACACAACTTCTGAACGACTAAAACTCATGGAGAGTAAGCTGTATCGCTTTATGCTCCCGCTAGCTGTATTAGCTTTAGGTTTCGGACTATGGTTATGGATAGGCTTTGGTGCTACGGGTGGCTGGATACATGCCAAACTTACGCTGGTCGCAGCACTGGTGGCATATCACTTGTACTGCGGAAAGCTCGTAAAAGACTTTAAGCAAGATAAAAATCAGCACAGTCACATTTGGTATCGCTGGTTTAATGAAATCCCCGTGATTGTGCTGTCTATTATTGTCATATTAGTCGTCGTTAAGCCATTCTAAGAACTGGGCACTTAAGTATAAATATGGATATATTTAACTCTGAGTGGCTAATAAGCATGCTGACCAAGTCCAGCAAAACACCGCAAGGCCGCATGCTCAGCTTATTTGACGTATTAAATGATTGGTTAAAAGCACCAAAAATCGGCGCACTAGATACCGACACAAGAACCTCATCGAACATCACCGCCAACCAGCTACTCGTTACATTCATTACAGCGCAAGCCAAAGCATGCGGTGCAGAAAACCCAGCGATGCTGGCCGAACACATTGTATTAATTGCGCGCAGTGCAGCACAGCAAGTCATAAACCAGCCTGAAAGTAACGACCTGATGCATGCAAAAAAAGTAGCAAATGCGCTTATTCTGGCACAAACCCAGAAAAACTGGCTCAGTTCAGCGCTTAGCACCCTAAATGCAAACCCAACAAACACCTTTATGTACGGCATAGTGGCAAGCTTATTTTTAACCGTCATTTCTGCCAGCATTTTTCTGCCAGAACTGATACAAAAAAACCATATAGCAAAAACAGCAACTCAAACAGCCACTATAATTGCCAGCTCAAATGAAGTGAACAACAGCTTAACTGCACATGATGCAGCAAAGATGTACACAAAATATGAACAAATGCGAAATGGCACTTGCCAATTCCCTGAGGCGCTACAAATTCCCGACAAAGACAAGACTATTTATTTGGAGAATGTAGTTGGTGGCAAGCTTCCCAACAATCTTGATGACTTAGCAATTGCCACCACTTATCTGGAAAAGGTACGCTGCAACTTTACGCCCATGCTTATGGCAAACTCTAAATAAACGCTCACAACAATTACGATAATAATGATTGCAAAATTGATATACAGATTAGTATAATAAAACCATGTCTACGCTACGCGAAAAAATACTAACGACCGCTACCAATTTATTCCAAACACAGGGGATAAACTCTACTGGTGTTGACACAATTGTTGCAGTTGCCGGCACCACTAAAATGACGCTATACAAACACTTCCATAGCAAGGAAGAGTTAATTCTTGAAGTCCTCAAGCAAAGCCACCAAGATTTTCAAAGCTGGCTGAGCGAGAAACTCACCTCTACAAAAAAACCTAGCGACAAGTTACAAAAACTCTTCGTTTTCATTGAGGAGTGGGTAACGTCACCAGACTTTATTGGCATGGGCTTCATCAAAGCATCCGCCGAGTTTCCTAACGAAGCAAGCCCGGTACATCAATTATCATCAGAACAATCACGCCAATTCAGACAGTATATTTCAAGTTTAGCTAGCGAAGCAGGCATCAAAGATGCCAACGGCTTAGCCCTGCAACTCTCTTTATTGTTTGAAGGCGCAGTGCAAGCAGAACAAATGAAGCGCGGTTCAGGCGCAATTAAATATGCAAAAAAAGCTGCCAAAATTTTAATTGATGGGGCACTAACTCCTTAATTCAAAATTGAATTAAACTTGCCTGCATACAGGCATACCTACGATAATAGACATTTTAATAGTCCATTTTCATTTCCATGCATACACTTATCTGCGGCTCTCTCGCTTTCGACACCATCATGGTGTTTCAAGACCAATTCAAAAATCATATTTTGCCAGACAAAATTCATGCGTTAAGCGTAGCTTTTTATGTCCCAGAAATGCGTCGTGAATTTGGCGGCACTGCTGGCAACATTGCCTACAATCTACAACTGCTTGAAGGCGACCCGTTAATCATGGCTACAGTGGGCGAAGATTTTGCCACTTACACACAATGGCTAGAGCGCAACAAACTCAATACTACGCACATTAAAACCATCCCGAACAGCTTTACTGCACAGGCATTTATTACCACCGATACCGATGATAATCAGATCACTGCATTTCACCCTGGCGCAATGATTGAATCACATCAGAACAGCGTAAAAGATGCAAAAGATGTGACACTAGCAATCATTGCACCCGATGGTCGAGATGGTATGTTTCAACATGCACGTGAGTGTTTTGAAGCTGGCATTCCATTTTTGTTTGACCCAGGTCAAGGCTTACCTATGTTTAATGGCGAAGAGCTTCTACAGTTCATTGAAATGGCTGATTATCTGGCAGTAAACGACTATGAATCACAAGTCATTCAAGATAAAACTGGCTTATCTCTGGAACAACTTGCACTCAAGGTTAAGGCTCTCATCGTGACACTTGGCGGAGCCGGTTCACAGATCTACGCCGACGGGCAATGCTTTGACATTCCGTGCGTCAAAGCAGAAAAAATAGTCGACCCAACAGGCTGTGGTGATGCTTATAGAGCTGGCTTGATGTACGGTATGGCAAGAGGTTGGGATTGGCCAACTTGTGGAAGATTGGCTTCAACAATGGGCGCCATTAAAATTGAAAGCCGTGGCGGACAAAACCATACGCCAACACGTGCAGAAATTGAAGCCATTTACAC
>DAIDAH010000096.1 GCA_027310735.1 Methylotenera sp.
GTGTGGTAGCCAGCGCCTAGCGGGTCTTGCGACGGGTCTAGCAATATTTCGATACGTCGTCGTTGATAGTCATGCAGCATTGACCATAATACTGGGGTGGCTGCTGCAAATAATACCGCTCCGCCAAGCAACAGGCGCCAGTTTAAGCCAGCTAAAAACAATACATAAAAGCCTGATGCTGTAATCAGTAAGGCGGTTCCCAAGTCAGGTTGTTTCATAATTAAGGCGACTGGTACTAATAGTAATATTGCCCCTATGGCGAAGTCAGCATTTTTTGGCTTACCTTCTTGTTTGGAGAAATACCAAGCCAACATCATGGGCATGGCAATGCGCATGATCTCGGATGGTTGGATTTGAGTGAAACCTATATTTAGCCAACGTCGTGCACCGTGGCTAATGGAGCCAAACAGGGCTACAGCTAGTAACAGGGAAACGCCTATTACATATAGCGGTAGCGCGATGCGCTCAAGCTTGCTCGGTGCAATATTCGCTGCTGCCCACATCAAGCTTAGCGCCACAATAATATTAATGCCCTGTGAAGATACACGTGAAATACTCTGTCCTGAAGCGCTATAAAGTACAAATAGACCCACTAATAAAGTAAAAAACAAACATGCCATCAAGAACGAGTCTATATGTTTGAAGAAAAGCTGTGACAGTCTGCTAATCATGTAGTTCCTCTTCAGGCACAGATTCAGGTGTTGTGTTGGGTGTCGTGGATATTGTTTTTTCTACAGGGGTTGCATTTTTGTCCGGCGCAGGTAATTTTCCAAGCAAGTAGTAGTCCATCACTTTTCTGGCAATTGGTCCTGCGGTAGAGCCACCATGCTGGCCATTTTCAACAATCACAGCCAAGGCTATTTTAGGATCATCTGCAGGTGCGTAAGCAATGAATAAAGCATGGTCTCTATGTCGTTCATTAATACTATTCGCATTATATTTTTCATTTTGTTTGATGCCAATCACCTGAGCCGTGCCGGTTTTTGCAGCGATAGAGTAGCCGGCGTTCGCACCTACACTTGCTGCAGTGCCGCCAGGTAGCGTTACATCGACCATGCCGCGTCTCACTATCTCCAGATTTGCAGGATTAAGATCAATTCTTTCTTCTACAATTTGTGGGATTTGTTGACTTTGACCTGTAGTGGCATTCTGAATTTGCGTCACTAGATGTGGTCTCATGGCAACGCCGTTGTTCGCTAAAATTGCTGTTGCTTGGGCTAGCTGCATTGGTGTGACTAAGGTGTAACCTTGGCCAATGCCTGTGATGACAGTTTCCCCAGGATACCATGGTTGTTTGTAGCGGCGCATTTTCCATTCGGGTGTCGGTAGCAGCCCTTCAATTTCGCCTTGAATATCTATACCGGTTTTTTGACCGAATCCAAAATGGCGCACAAATGAAGTAAGCTTTTCTATGCCGAGTTCCATCGCAAGGCCGTAAAAGAAAGTATCACAAGATACGGTAATGGCGCGCTGTATATCAACTATACCGTGACCACCGGGTTTCCAGTCTCTATAGCGGTGACTGCTCCCTGGCAAGGTGTAAAAGCCTGCATCATGTATTGAAAAAGGAGGCCCTCGTTTACCGGCTTCTAGGCCTGCAAGTGCTGCAAATGGTTTAAAAGTAGAGCCAGGCGGGTAAATGCCTCGCAATGGTCTGTTGATTAAAGGTTTGTCTATTGACTCATTAAGGTCTTTCCAGTTCTCAACATCGATACCATCCACAAATAAGTTAGCATCAAACGTTGGTTGGCTGACGTAGCTTAGCACTTCTCCAGTTTTGGGATTAATGGCAACCAGCGCGCCGCGTTTATCACCGAATGCAGTTTCAGCAATTTCCTGTAATTTACTATCTACTGATAAAATCAGGTTGTCCCCCGGTATGGGGGCATTGCTAGAGAGAACGCGTACTGCATGACCATCTGCATTCGTTTCCACTTGCTGAAAGCCGGTCGTGCCGTGTAAATTCTTTTCATAATATTGCTCTAGCCCGCTTTTACCAATGTGGTCAGAGCCTTTGTAGTTTGATAGGTCGCCATCTTTGTCCAGATTGGCCAGATCTTTATCATTAATGCGTCCGATATAGCCGACCATGTGTGAACCTAGCTTACCAAGAGGGTAGTGTCGATACAGGCGCGACTTGATTTCTACACCTGGGAATCGATAATGGTTCACTGCGAACTTCGCCGCCTCAATTTCGTTTAGATGTGTACGGATCGGCACGCTTTCAAAGCTATGGCTTTGCTCTCGCAGTTTATTAAAGCGTTTGCGATCAAATGGACTAATCTCGACGAGCTTGCTGATTTCTGTAATCGTTTCTTCAAGATTTTTGATCTTGGATGGTGTGATTTCCAAGGTATAAACAAAAAAATTGTGAGCCAGTACTACGCCATTTTTATCAAGGATTAAGCCGCGGTTAGGGGTGATGGGTACTAGTGAAATGCGATTATTTTCTGCCAGTGTCTGGTAATGATCGTATTGTTTGATTTGCAAATAAAAAAAACGTGCAGCAAGTAGCCCAAACAGGCCTAACACTACAAATGCAGTAAAGCCTAACCGGAGCTTAAAATAATATTGCTCATGTTGGTAGTTTTTAAGTTCAGCCCGCATGCTTAATGATGGTCGCTATTAAGCACCACGTGATCGTCCGCCAGTTTTTAAACCAAAGAATACCGCAAGGCGCCATAATAAAACGCCGATAATGCTCGGCAATAAATAAGTCCAGCCTAATGATTGGGCACCAGCAAACATTTTAAGTATCAGTAGTGTCACTTGAGAAATAATAAGCAGTAAGAACACATAGAATAATTGTTGGGTATGGTTAAACAGCACTAAACGTCTTTGGTAGTAGACCGCAAAAAATGCAGCTACAGTGTAGGCGAGCGCATACTGTCCAAATAGACTGCCTGTGGCTAAGTCTACAAGCAAACCAACAACCCATGCGGTGCCTATGTTGCATAAATTGGGTGCGCGAATCAGCCAGTATATGATGACTAGTAACACAAAGTCTGGACGTAGTAATAACGCAGTATTTGACCAAGGCAGCAATAGGCAAATATAGGCAGCAAAAATTGATAAATAGACAAATTTGAGCTTACTCGGGTGCATGCGGTTTGCTCGTATTAGTTGGAAGATGTTTCACGGGCGTATTTTCTGATGCTTTTTGGGGCCCTTTAGCACTACGCTCTGTTTTAGTCTGACCTTTTTCTGCATGCGGTATTGTCGCGTTAGGCGACAATGTGTCGTTATTTGGAATGCTGACTAAAAGTACTTGACGATGGTTCTCTATGCCGCCTGTCGGTGTGCAGATGATATGCGCAAATGGCGAGCTAGGCGAGGTTTCAATTTTGGTAATAGAGGCTACGGCTAACCCGGCAGGGTAAATGCCATCTATACCAGAGGTTACTAATTTATCTCCGCTACGGATATCAACATTGGCGGGTAAGTAAGGTAAGTCCAAAGTGTTATTGCGGCCATTACCAAATGCAATTGCACGTAAGCCGTTGCGCTCAACTTGAACTGGAATCGCAAGTGATTTGTCCGTAATGAGTGTGACTTCGCTGCTTAGCGGATAAACGCGTGTAACTTGACCAATGACGCCTGTTGCGTCAACCACGGCGGCACCTGTAACAATTTGATTGCGTTGGCCGCGATTAACAATGATTTTTTTTGTGAAAGGATCTCGGCTCACGTGCATAATTTCACCAAGCAAGCTACTTTCAACCATCGTTTTGTTTGCTTGCAATAAGTTGCGTAGATTGGTATTTTCGAGCATTAACAGGTTGAGACGTTGTAAGGCGATGTCTTGTTTGAGAGCCTGTTGGTTTAATCGCTGGTTTTCGGCTAACAGATAATTGTGTGTGGAAAAGTACTCGTTAATGTCTCGGTAAAGTTGTGACGGTGCATTAGCCAGTACTTCAAGTGGTTGTAGTAATGCGACTAAATTCTGGCGTAGCCCCGTGAGGTATTGCAGGCGCGAATCAGTGGCGATAAGCACTAGAGATAGTGCCGAAAAAAATACTAAACGTGCAAGTGGGCTTGGCCCCCGTGCAAAGAATGCAGGAGCTTGCTGTTGCTCAAGTTTGTGATGAAAGCCAGGGAGCATCGGTTAGATTGTTTGCTTAAGCTACTTGTCTCTTAGGAGATATAAATATTCTTGGAATATAAAATTAGGCCGTATTAAACGGCCTAATTACGCAACACGATAAAACTTACTTTAGTGCAAACTTAAATAGTGTTGGTTACTCGTAGGCGAATACGCTGCCTAATTTGTCCATTTCTTCTAGTGCACGACCACAACCACGCGCTACGCAAGTGAGTGGGTCTTCGGCAACAATCACAGGTAAGCCGGTTTCTTCTACTAGCAGTCTGTCTAGATCACGTAACAATGCGCCACCACCAGTGAGTACCATACCTTTTTCGGCAATATCTGCACCGAGTTCTGGGGGAGTTTGTTCCAATGCTGACTTCACTGCACCAACAATCGAATTCAATGGCTCAGTCAGCGCCTCTAAAATTTCATTGCTGGAAATCGTGAATTTACGTGGCAAGCCTTCTGCAAGGTTGCGACCAGTTACTTCCATTTCCAATACTTCAGAACCTGGGAAAGCAGAACCAATCTTCTTCTTGATCGCTTCAGCAGTTGGTTCTGAGATTTGCATGCCATAGTTGCGGCGGATGTAATCAATAATGGCTTGGTCGAATTTATCCCCACCCACACGTTCGGATTTTGCATAGACAATACCGCCTAGTGAAATCACGCCTACCTCCGTAGTGCCGCCACCGATGTCTACCACCATTGAGCCTGTTGCTTCAGCCACTGGCATACCTGCACCAATTGCTGCTGCCATAGGCTCTTCAATTAAGAATACCTGTTTGGCGCCAGCACGTTCTGCAGACTCTTTAATTGCACGACGCTCAACTTGGGTCGAGCCAACCGGTACGCAAATGATAATGCGTGGGCTAGGTGAAAACCAGCGTGAATCATGCACGCGGCGAATGAAGTATTTGAGCATTTGCTCGGTAATAGTGAAGTCGGCAATAACGCCGTCTTTCATTGGGCGAATGGCTTGAATATTGGCTGGTGCACGTCCGAGCATGCCTTTGGCTTCAGCGCCGACTGCCAGCAGGATTTTTTTGCCGTTAGGGCCGCCTTCTAGGCGAATCGCAACTACAGACGGCTCATCCAGTACGATGCCTTTGCCGCGAGAGTAAATTAGGGTGTTGGCCGTGCCTAAGTCGATGGCAAGGTCATTTGAGAAATAACTGCTTATGAAACCGAACATTGTGTTTTTCCTGAATTTGGCGCTAGTTCACTACAACTAGTTCACTGCAAGACGTTCGCTTAATCTTTCCACATGATTAAGGAGCGTATAAATCGAGGTATAATACCGCATATCTTGTTGAAAATTAAGATGTGATTACAACTTTTACAAAACAACTTGTAACAATAGCAATCAGATTGAAGAATAACAACTAGAACAATAAAGTCACTAAAATTCAAGTGATTGAATCGCACCCATTACATTTCGGATTATTGAAGCATGGCACTTAGTATTGAAGATATTAAAAAAATCGCGCATCTTGCGCGAATTGAGGTTAGTGAGGGCGATGCGGCAGCAACGCTTAGCAAGTTAACCGGCATTCTAGGGCTGATCGAACAAATGCAGGCAGTAGATACCACAGGTATCGTGCCTATGTCACATTCCCAGGATTTAAGCCAACGATTGCGCGATGATGTTGTGACCAAGGTGAACCTGCGGGAAGAATTCCAAAAAAATGCACCTGCACTGGGTAATGGTTCTTCAGAGCCAGCAGTAGCAGATGGTTTGTATCTTGTACCTAAAGTGATTGAGTAGTAGATAATGATTAACAGCAGCTTAAAACAACTTGGAGATATGCTCCAAACCAAGAAGATTTCCAGCGTTGAACTGACGCAGTCTTTCCTGTCACGCATTAGTGAATATAACCCAGCGATCAACGCCTATATTGCCTTGGATGAAGCCAAAACCTTGGCGCAGGCTAAGGCGGCGGATGCTTTGATTGCTAGTGGTAGCGCATTGCCACTTACTGGCATCCCTATTGCGCAGAAAGATATTTTTTGTGCCAAAGGCTGGCAAACCACTTGCGGCTCTAAAATGCTTGCTAACTTTATTGCACCATATGATGCGCAGGTGATTAGTCAGTTTGATGCAGTTGGCGCGGTTAATTTGGGTAAAACTAATATGGATGAGTTCGCGATGGGCTCATCGAATGAAACCAGTTATTTTGGTGGCGTAAAAAATCCGTGGGATTTTGACCGTGTGCCAGGTGGCAGTAGCGGCGGCAGTGCTGCGGCAGTGGCTGCGCGTCTGTGTGCTGCGGCAACGGGTACCGACACGGGCGGTTCAATTCGCCAGCCTGCTAGTTTGTGTGGTTTGACTGGGTTAAAGCCAACCTATGGC
This sequence comes from Methylotenera sp., assembly GCA_027310735.1. GTDB lineage: Bacteria > Pseudomonadota > Gammaproteobacteria > Burkholderiales > Methylophilaceae > Methylotenera. Next base: position 6,441 of record DAIDAH010000096.1, read on the forward strand.
GTGGTATCTCGTTACGGCATGATTGCGTTTGCGTCTAGTTTGGATCAAGCGGGACCAATGGCTAAAAGTGCAGAAGACTGCGCATTGATGATGAATGTCATGGCTGGTTTTGATGAGCGCGACTCCACCAGTTTACAGCGCGAAAAAGAAGATTACACGCGTGATTTGAACAAGCCGTTGCATGGATTGAGAATCGGTTTGCCTAAAGAGTTCTTTGCCGAAGGTTTGGATGCTAATGTCGGTAACGTGATTGAAGGTGCAATTGCTGAGTACAAAAAACTAGGTGCTGAGATTGTAGAAATTTCACTACCAAACACAGGTCTCTCCATTCCAGTGTATTACGTGCTGGCACCAGCTGAGGCCTCAAGCAACTTATCTCGTTATGATGGTGTGCGTTATGGGCATCGTGCTGCTGAATATACTGATTTGATGGATATGTATTGTAAGAGCCGCGCCGAAGGATTTGGTGCAGAAGTGAAACGTCGCATCTTGATTGGTACTTATGTGCTGAGTGCAGGCTATTACGATGCATATTATCTTAAAGCACAGCAAATCCGCCGTTTGATTGCACAAGACTTTATTGAAGCATTTAAGCAATGTGATGTGATTATGGGGCCTGCGGCACCATCAACCGCGTTTAAGGCTGGTGAGAAAGTAGACGATCCTGTCGCGATGTATTTGCAGGATATTTACACCATTTCAACCAATCTGGCAGGTTTGCCGGGCATGAGTGTGCCAGCAGGCTTTAGTGCAGGTAGCGATGGCAAGGCTTTGCCAGTGGGTTTGCAAATTATCGGTAATTATTTTGATGAAGCGCGCATGCTCAATGTGGCGCATCAATATCAGCAAGTGACAGATTGGCATACGCGTATGCCTGAGTTAAAAGCGTCTGGGGATTTAGCATAATGGAATGGGAAGTCGTTATTGGGTTAGAAACCCACGCGCAGTTACAAACTAAAACTAAAATTTTTAGCGGTGCTTCGACTGCATTTGGCGCAGAGCCAAACACGCAAGCTTGTGAAGTGAGTATTGCCTTGCCGGGCGTGCTGCCAGTGTTGAATAAAGAGGCCGTGCAATGTGCGATTAAATTTGGCTTGGCAGTCAATGCCGAAATCGCACCGCGCTCTGTGTTTGCGCGTAAAAACTATTTTTACCCGGATTTACCAAAAGGCTACCAAATTAGTCAGTATGAATTGCCCGTTGTCGGCAAGGGTGCCGTGACTATTCAAGTGCCAGCGGCGGGTAAAAATGCGGCTTATGAAAAAGTCATCAATATCACACGTGCACACCTGGAAGAAGATGCAGGTAAATCTGTGCACGGTGCGGTTGAAGGCATGAGCGGTATCGATTTGAATCGCGCGGGTACGCCGTTATTGGAAATTGTGACCGAGCCAGATATGCGCTCAGCGGCTGAGGCCGTTGCGTATGCCAAGCAACTACATGAACTTGTGCAGTGGATTGGCATTTGTGATGGCAATATGCAGGAAGGTAGTTTCCGCTGTGACGTGAACGTTTCCGTGCGTAAAAAAGGCAGCGAGAAGCTCGGCACACGTCGTGAGATTAAAAACCTCAACTCCTTTAAATTTATGCAGCAGGCGATTGAATACGAAACCAACTGGCAAATTGAAACTTTGGAAGATGGCGGTACGATACAGCAGGCAACCATACTGTTTAATCCCGATACGGGTGAAACGCGTGCGATGCGTAGCAAGGAAGAAGCCAACGATTATCGCTACTTTCCAGACCCAGATTTGTTGCCGCTTGAAGTGACGGAGGCTGATAAGGCTGCCGTAAGAGCCAATATGCCAGAGCTGCCAGAAGCAATGAAGGCGCGCTTTGAGGCGCAATATGCCTTGTCAGGGTATGATGCCAGCGCCTTGACGACTTCACGCGCTTTGGCTGATTATTTTGTTGCTGCTGTTGATGCAGGCGCTGAAGCAAAGCAAGCCGCGAACTGGGTAATGGGTAGTGTGTCAGCAAAACTCAATGCCGAAGATAAAGCGATTCATGACTCTCCAGTTTCTGCGTCGCAGTTGGCGCAATTGCTGAAACGCATTGCGGATGCGACTATCTCCAATAACGCCGCTAAGCAAGTATTTGAAGCTATGTGGGCAGGTGAAGCGGATGTAGATGTCATCATCGAAGCCAAAGGCCTTAAGCAAGTATCTGATACGGGTGCGATTGAAGCGATTATTAATGAAGTGTTGGCTGCGAATTCTGCAATGGTTGAAGAGTATAAAGCTGGCAAAGAAAAAGCCTTTAATGCGCTAGTGGGACAGGCCATGAAAGCCTCAAAAGGCAAGGCTAACCCTGCACAAGTAAACGATATGTTGAAGAAAAAGTTGACGGCTTAATATACTTAACCCTAAGTTAAACTTGCGTTTACTTAGGGTTAGTTGTCTTGGAGTTTGTTGCCTTGATAATTTATTCTTTTGTCGGGTTCTTTTCAGTTGAACTTACAGGGGTTGGCATCTCGGCTGCAGTAGCATCGTTATTGGTAGTATGGTATTTGAGCGCTATATAACGTTGTTTGTCATGATCAAATCGCTGGCGTGTATTTTCTATTGTAAGCTTACGTTCTTTGATTAGTTGCTCTAGTTTGGCATTATTGACCTGATTGTTTGCCATCTCTGTACTTAAATCAGCAGGAATCTTTTTCTTCTGCTTGGTCAAGCTGTCTACCAATTTTTGGTTTTCGGCTAAATGTTTCTGAATATTACTTTTATCCAATTGCAGATTTTCGAGAGTCACCAAATCTGATTGCAAATTCCGATCACGTGCCAAGTCGATTTCGTTTTCATTCGTAAATGCGTCCAGTAGTGCTTTGTCTTTTCTATTCTGGTCTAGTTTTGCAATATCTACAGCTTGATCTTGAGTACTGATTGGTACGTTGTGCTTGATGATAATGCCTTGAGGATTGATGGTTGAGCTTTCACGGTTAGAATATTGCGGAGGGATTCTGTCTCCATAATGAGTTGTGCCTTTCTCATCTTTCCATTTTAAAATTTTTCCAGTACCCTGAGCATGGCTCGGAAGTGTAAATACCAATAGCAGAAGCGTGCTAGATAAGCATGCACCTTGTACGCAAAGTTTTGACAGCTTTTTAACTGCCTTTGGTCTTGGTATTTCAATACTCATTGATAGTAATGGCTTCATTGCGCTTTTTTCACTGGTAGCAGACTCTATGACTCTAGCTTAGATAATACGGTAAGTCAGAGTGCAAGTGCATGTTAAGCAACACCATATTGGTTGCGATAGGCCTCAACTGCATGCAAATTGTGCGCCATATCTTGTTTGTTTTGCAAATAACGCATTAAGTCCGTTAAATTTGCAATTGCACACACTGGAATTTGGTTGTTTTTAACTACTTCCTGTACTGCGGAAAGTTCACCCAGTCCTTTTTCCTGCCTATCAATGGCAATGGCAACGCCGCAGGCATGTGCACCATTGGACTTAATGAGCTCTACCGATTCGCGTACCGATGTACCTGCTGAAATTACGTCATCAATGATGAGAACGCGACCACTTAACGGGCTGCCAACAATCACGCCACCTTCACCGTGGTCTTTGGCTTCCTTGCGATTGTAGGCATATGGAATATTGTGACCCTTTTTGGCAAAGGCAATGGCAATACTTGCCACTAGGGTAATGCCTTTGTAGGCTGGGCCAAATAGCATATCAAACTCAATGCCTGAGTTCTGGAT
>DAIDAH010000097.1 GCA_027310735.1 Methylotenera sp.
TGCGCCAGAAGATGTGATTGCAGGTCGCTTTGTAGGTGATTATGAAAATGGCATCGGCAAGAAGTGGAAAGATCCAAACTTTATGAAATTCTTTGAAGATGGCCAAGTGAACTTCCCTTACTTATCAGACGGTATGTGGTTCTTAACGCAGCATAAACGTTGGGGCTTACTCAAATTAGATCCAGACTACTTAGGTGTCGCGACCAAAATAAATCAAGTGAAATTGTATTCCGAAGCCGCGTCACAACTTGGTATTAGTGTACCTAAAGACGCTATGCGTACTAGCAAGCTGATGGATGGTGTGGTTTGGGATGGAAAAAATCCTGCCGCTTATGCCGCTTCTTTCAAAATTAAGGTTTAACGCTTAAACAATACACGAGGGAATATTGATGACTGCAATCAGCATAAGTAATGGAGCTGCAATGGCCAATACCACAAGCAATCAAGTCACAACTAAAGAAGTGGCAAGCAATAATGAGGTAGTAGCTATTAATGAAGTGACGAAACAAGAATCCAGTCATATCGGATTACAGGTACGTAGCTTTTTTAAATGGATATTGCCGCCAATGTTTGGGATTTTAATGCTTCTAGCAATCTGGACATTGATTTCACATCAGACACCAAGCTTGCCTGGCCCACTTAAAACATGGCACTCAGCAGTTGAGCTTTTCAGCGACCCATTCTACGACCATGGTCCAAATGACAAGGGCGTGGGCTGGAATATTCTGGCTTCATTGCAACGTGTTGCCTTGGGTTTTGGCTTGGCAGCATTAGTTGGCATTCCAATGGGGTTCATTATTGGTCGTTTTGAGTTTGTTGCTAGGATGTGTGCGCCAGTAATCAGTTTATTGCGTCCCGTTTCGCCACTTGCTTGGTTACCAATTGGATTACTTGTGTTCAAAGCAGCTAATCCAGCGGCGATTTGGGTGATTTTCATCTCGGCAGTATGGCCAATGATCATCAATACCGCTGTTGGTGTTAGTAAGGTGCCGCAAGACTATATGAACGTAGCCAAAGTGCTGAATTTGAGCGAGTGGAAAATTGTTACCAAAATTCTGTTCCCCTTTGTTTTGCCTTACATGATGACTGGGGTGCGTCTTTCTATCGGCGTGGCATGGCTGGTTATTGTAGCGGCAGAAATGCTTACTGGTGGCGTTGGTATTGGCTTCTGGGTATGGGATGAGTGGAATAACCTGAATGTAGAACACATCATCATTGCTATTTTTGTTGTGGGTATTGTCGGGTTGCTGCTTGAGTTTGTACTCACGCAAATCGCCAAAAGATTTAGTTACGAATAACTTACTAATCTATTAGGAATCATCATGGAAAAAGTAGAAAAAGCGAATGCTGAAAGATATGTGCAATTAGAAAATGTTGATATGACATTTACAACGAAGAAAGGCGCATTCAACGCACTTAAGAAGATCAATCTTAGTATCAAGGAAGGTGAGTTCATCTCCATTATTGGGCACTCTGGTTGTGGAAAATCTACAGTGTTGAATCTAATCGCTGGCTTATTGCAACCGACAGAAGGTTTACTGTTCTGTGCCGGTAGAGAGATATCTGGCCCAGGCCCTGAGCGTGCGGTTGTTTTTCAAAACCACTCACTATTACCTTGGTTAACTTGTTTTGAAAATGTCTATTTAGCAGTAGAGCGTGTATTTGGTTCGAGACATGGCTCTGAAACAAGAGAAAGTAAAGCGCAACTTGAAGCGCGTACACATGCTGCGATTGAGTTGGTGGGTTTGTCTCATTCTAAAGATAAACGTCCGAATGAAATTTCAGGTGGCATGAAGCAGCGGGTAGGTATCGCCCGCGCTTTAGCAATGGAGCCAAAGGTACTTTTGTTAGATGAGCCGTTTGGTGCGTTAGACGCATTAACCCGCGCTAATCTGCAAGATGAACTCATGAAGATTATGGCGAAATCTGGCTGTACAGCTGTAATGGTGACACATGATGTAGATGAGGCAATATTGCTATCAGACCGCGTGGTCATGATGACCAATGGACCTAGCGCTGGAATCGGCGAGATATTAGAAGTTAATCTTGGCCGGCCAAGAGCGCGCTTAGCACTCGCTGAAGATTCGGATTACAACCATTTACGTAGTGAAGTATTGCGCTTTTTGTATGAGCGTCATGCACAAAAAGCAGCTTAAGTCTGATTAAACAACATATTACCTACCAATACTTTTTATTAGGATAACAAAGGAATCAACCATGAAACAAAATGCAAAATTTAAGCTTAATTTAGTGATGGCTTGTACCGCTTTGGCGCTAGTAAGTATTGCGCAAACAGCCATGGCAGAAGATGAGCCTGATGCGGAATACACACTGTTGGATTCGATTAAACAAGGTAAGCCGCTCACAAATTTCAGGTTACGTTATGAAAGCGTTGACCAAGATAATTTTAGAAATGCCACGCAAAAACTAGATACCGCTAATGCATTCACATTACGCAGCTTAATTGGTTGGCAAACTGCACCTTTTCATAATTTTAGTTTTGCCGCACAAATCACGGATGTTCATAAATTTAACGATGACTATAACGACAAGCGTAATGGTGTGAATGAACTAGGCAAGACTAACTATGCCAGCGTTGTTGATCCTGATTACACTGATATTAATCAGCTGTATTTGGATTGGACTGGTATCAAAAACACCAAGTTGCGCTTAGGTCGTCAACAAGTCAATCTGGATAATGTACGTTTTATCGGCGACATTGGTTTCCGTCAGAATATGCAGGTGTTTGATGGTATTTCTATATTGAATAAAAGCATTCCAAATACTGAAGTTTATGCGGCACATTTTAGTAAAGTGCGCCAGATTACTACGGTGCTACGTGGTGGAAACATTGACGTTGTGAATGCAAAATATCGTATCTCAACATCAGAGTCTGTCTCAGGATACGGCTATTTTATTGATTTGGACAGTCTAAAAACTTCAAATACTAAAACCTTTGGTGTTCGTCTGGATGGTGTGCGTAAAGTTGATGATAACTGGAAAGCACTTTATACCGCTGAATATGCGAAACAAAGTGACTACGCTGGAGGCAATCCTCTCAACGATGCACATTACTACAAGTTAGGTGGCGGTGCGGCCTATGCTGGCTGGTCATTACGCCTTGATCACGAAGTGCTTTCAAGCAATAACGGTCAATATGCATTCCAGACACCACTCGGTACAAATCATTTATTCCAAGGCTGGTCAGATTACTTCTTGGTTACACCTAATCAAGGTATTAAAGATACTTTTGTGACGGTAGATGGTGGCATCAGCAAAGCCAAACTACATGCTGAATACCATGTATTTAAATCAGATGAGAAGTTTGCAACGTTAAATGGTCAGCTAGGCGATAAATACGGGTCAGAGTTTGATGCCAGTGTTGCTTATCCATTCACTGCCAATATTTTAGGTAAATTGGAATATGCAAAATTTATGGAAGATGATGTTTATGGTACTACAACCGCATCTACAAACGCGGCACGCAAGGCTGATAAGGAAATCGTCTGGGCCACTGCTATGTATACATTTTAAGTTGGGCATCATATAGCATCGGCTATTTGATTTGAAATCAATGTGCACCGTTATGGATTTTCATTTTGGTGCACTTGCACATATATGAGCGTATTTTAGTTTTTGTTGTATAAAGTTTTATTTTAACTATATGTATTTAAATGATTTTTGTTGAATTCTATTTAATGGCATATACATTGCTTATATGTTATTTGAATGCGAAATAATCTCACTGATAAAGATGATCGAATTATGCAAAAAATGAAATTAGTAGTAGTGGGTAACGGCATGGCAGGTATGCGCACCGTTGAAGAATTGCTGAAAATTGCCCCCGATATTTATGAAATTACCGTGTTTGGTGATGAGACTTACCCTAACTACAACCGCATTATGTTGTCACCAGTATTGGCTAATGAGCAAACTATTGATGACATTATCTTAAATACCCGTGAATGGTATGCAGAACACAACATCACGTTACATACCGGTGCTCGAATCAATAAAATTGATCGTAAGAACCGGGTGGTGTATGCAGAAAATGGTACTAGCGCTGAATATGACCGACTATTGCTGGCAACGGGTTCAAAACCATTTATGCTGCCGATACCAGGCAGCGATTTAGATGGTGTGATTGGTTATCGTGATATTAAAGATACCAACGACATGATAGCCGCAGCTAAAGTACACAAGCATGCTGTAGTGATTGGTGGTGGTTTACTTGGTTTGGAGGCTGCAAACGGCCTGAAAATTCAAGGTATGGAAGTTACAGTTGTACACAAAAACGACTGGCTACTGGAAAGACAGTTGGATAAAACCGCAGGCAAAATGCTACAAAAGAATTTAGAAGCAAAAGGGCTTAACTTTTTGCTGCAAAAGAATACCGAGTTATTGATTGGCGATGACAATGGGCGTGTAAAAGCAGCACGCTTCGCGGATGGTTTGGAAGTACCGGCTGATTTGGTAGTGATGGCTGTCGGTATTCGTCCGAATTTTGCGCTGGCTGAATCTGCAGGGATTCATTGCAACAGAGGTATCGTGGTAAATGACACGATGCAAACCTATGATCCACGAATCTATGCAGTAGGTGAGTGTGTGGCACACCGTGGAATCTCCTATGGCTTAGTTGCCCCATTGTTTGAAATGGCAAAAGTGTGTGCAACCCATTTGGCCAACTTCGGGATTGGTATTTATAAAGGCTCCGTTACTTCAACAAAACTAAAAGTAACAGGTATTGATTTGTTTAGTGCTGGTGATTTTAGCAGTGGTGATGATGCGATTGACGACGGGCGCGAAGAGATTGTTTTGCACGATGCAATTGGCGGGGTATACAAAAAACTCGTCATTAAAAATGACAAAATCATTGGTAGCGTGCTTTATGGGGATACCACGGATGGTTCGTGGTATTTTCAAATGCTTAGAGACGGTAAAGCGATTCATGAGATTCGCGACCATTTAATGTTTGGTCAGGATTCATTAGGGAATACTGGTCATCAAGGCCAGAATAAAGCCGCAACCATGACGAATGAAATGGAAGTGTGCGGCTGTAATGGCGTATGTAAGGGCACGATTGTTAAAGCAATTCAAGATCAGGGCTTGTTCACAATCGATGATGTGAAAAAGCAAACTAAGGCAGGCTCAAGCTGCGGCTCATGCGTGGGCTTGGTTGAACAGATTCTAGCTTCAACATTAGGCGGTGGTTATGCACCGCCGTCTACTAGCAAAGCTATTTGTGGTTGTTCTGAAAAAAATCATGAAGAGGTGCGTGCTGAAATTCGTGCGAATAAGTATTTAACTATTCCTGATGCGATGTTAGGCATGGCTTGGCGCACACCTAATGGCTGTGCAACTTGCCGACCCGCACTAAATTATTACTTACTTTCTACTTGGCCACATGAGGCGGTGGATGATCCGCAGTCACGATTTATTAATGAGCGCGTACACGCCAATATTCAAAAAGACGGTACATATTCAGTGATTCCGCGTATGTATGGTGGAGTCACTACACCAGACCAATTGCGAAAAATTGCTGATGTCGCTGATAAATATGCTGTGCCTATGGTGAAGGTGACAGGCGGTCAACGGATTGACTTACTTGGTGTGAAGAAAGAAGACCTTGTCGGCATGTGGGCTGATTTGGATATGCCATCAGGCTATGCGTATGGTAAGAGTATCCGTACTGTTAAAACCTGCGTAGGTAGTGAGTTCTGCCGCTTTGGTACACAAAACTCTACCCAAATGGGTATTGATATTGAAAAAGCTTTTGACCATATGTGGGCGCCACATAAGGTGAAATTCGCGGTTTCAGGTTGTCCACGTAATTGTGCTGAGTCGGGTATTAAAGACGTTGGTATTATCGGTGTGGATTCCGGTTGGGAAATGTACGTGGGCGGCAACGGCGGTATCAAAACCGAGGCAGCGCAGTTCCTGTGTAAAGTGAAAACGCCTGAAGAGGTATTGGAATACTCAGGTGCGTTTATTCAGATTTACCGTGAAGAGGCACGCTATTTAGACCGTACCGTACATTGGATTGAACGTGTAGGTTTGGAGTATGTAAAACAACGTGTGTTAGAAGATGCTGAAGGTCGTAAAGCAGCATATGAGCGATTGCTGTATGCATTGCAAGGCTCTGTTGATCCTTGGGCGGAGCGTGTGCAAAATCGAGATAAACATAAAGAGTTTGAGACGATTACTGTTTAGCCCGTTATACAATTTAAAGGTTATTTGAAGGAATTTATATGCAAAAAAGTTTTTGGCAGGCTGGACACAAACCCACTTTATTTTCAGCATTTCTATATTTTGATTTAAGTTTTATGGTGTGGGTATTACTCGGGCCATTAGCTGTACAAATTGCGACTGATTTGCAGTTGTCCCCAGCTCAAAAAGGTTTGATGGTTGCGACGCCAGTCTTGGCTGGTGCGTTATTGCGTATCGTCATGGGCGTTTTGGTGGATCAAATTAAACCAAAAATGGCAGGCTTATTAGGGCAGGTTATTGTGATCTTGAGTTTGTTGGTTGCATGGTTGCATGGCATACAAACATTTCAGCAGTCACTTATGCTAGGCATTGGTTTGGGTTTTGCCGGCGCCTCTTTTGCAGTTGCTTTACCGCTTGCTAGTCGCTGGTATCCACCTGAACACCAAGGTGCAGCCTTGGGGATTGCTGGCGCTGGAAACTCAGGCACAGTATTTGCCGCTTTGTTTGCACCAAGTATAGCCGTTGCTTATGGGTGGAATAGTGTATTTGGCTTAGCATTGATACCGCTTGGTATCGTTTTGGCTATCTATACTATTTATGCCAAGGATAGTCCTGATGCACCTCCAGCAAAATCACTTAGCCAATATATCGCGATATTGAAAGACAGAGACGCATGGTGGTTCATGTTTTTTTATAGCGTGACCTTTGGTGGTTTTGTCGGCTTAGCCTCTTCTCTCACTATTTACTTTAATGACCTATATCATTTAGGCCCTGTCGTGGCAGGCTATTGTACAGCGGCTGGCGTATTTGCCGGTTCAATCGTACGTCCAATAGGTGGGGTGGTTGCTGATCGTATCGGTGGTATCCGCACGTTGCTTATCATGTACATTATTGCGGCATTATTGTTGTTTGTGATGAGTTTTGGGCAACCTACTTATCAATGGGCACTCGCAATCGTTATTCCAATTATGGCGGTGTTAGGGATGGGTAATGGTGCTGTATTCCAATTGGTACCGCAACGCTTCCGTAAGGAAATAGGTGTAATGACAGGCTTGGTAGGTATGGCTGGCGGTATTGGTGGTTTCTATCTGGCAGCTAGCCTAGGGTACTTTAAGCAAGTTAATGGTAACTATCAAACAGGCTTGATGATATTTGCTGGCTTGGTAGTTCTCGCAATTGTAGGTTTGCTCGGTGTTAAGACCAGATGGCGCACAACTTGGGGTACAGCAACGACGGCTAAGGTTTAATCGACCAAAGTTATATAAATCATGGCACTTGAATTTAAAATCGGTGAGTCTAGTCTGACAGGGCCACGCACACGTAATGAAGATTACGTTGGCGTGGTGACGCCGATGAGTGAACAGCTAGGTGTCAAAGGTGCGCTTTTGGCCGTGGCTGATGGTGTGAGTGGTAACGCTGGTGGTGGAGAAGCGTCAGAGATGACTATTCGTACCGTCACGTCTGATTACTACGCCACGCCCGATACTTGGGAGCCGCTGACGTCCTTAGATAAAGTGCTTACTGCCGCCAATCGCTGGTTGATTGCGCAAGGCAATGCAAATCGTGATATGACTGGCATGGCAACGACTTTGTCGTTATTGGTGCTTCGCGGGCAGCGCTATTATTCTGCGCATGTTGGCGACACGCGGATTTACCTATTACGTGATGGTAAGTTAAGCCAGTTAACGACGGATCATGTTTGGGATAGACCCGAAATGCGGCATGTTTTAAAGCGTGCAGTGGGTCTGGATAGGCATTTGGAAGTCGATTATTCTGAAGGCGCATTGCAAGTTGGCGATGTTTTTGCACTGATGAGTGATGGTGTATGGGATGCCTTAGGTGAGCAAAATATTCATAAGGCCTTAGCACTTTATGATAGCCCGCAAATGATTTGTGATCATCTGACTAAAGCTGCAATTGAGAAGGGTAGTACGGATAATAGTACTGCAGTAGCTATCAGAATCACACAGTTAGGCGAGGATACACTTTCTGAACTATTGGCGGGTGGTAGGCGTTTAAGCGTGCCGAGTAAATTGGCCGTTGGTTTAATCATAGATGATTTTGAAGTGGTTGAAGTGCTGTATGAGTCTCGTGCTAGTTTGTTATATAAAGTGCGCCATATTACCAGTCGGCAGCTATTTGTACTGAAAACGCTGCAACCGTTACTTGCTAATGATGTTGATAGCTGTAATGCTTTGTTAAATGAAGAGTGGCTGGCAAAGCGCGTTGTCTCTCAATATGTGCCACATGTGTTTCCAGTTTCAGCTGAAAAGCGCAGTAAGTTATATTACGTGATGAGTTGGCATGAGGGTGCAACCCTACAGCAGCATTTGGACAATGGGCATCACTTTACCGTAACGAATACTACAAAAATCGGTGTTGATTTGATGCGAGGCTTAGGTGCGTTGCATCGGCTTAATATTGTGCATCGTGATATTAAACCAGATAACCTGCACCAAGCGACGGATCAATGGTTACGGATTTTGGATCTAGGCGTCGCGTTAAGTACAGGGCTTGGGAAGATAGAAGCGATACAGAATCCAGGTACGCCTAGCTACATGGCGCCAGAATTGTTTGAAGGCCACCCCGCGACAATACAAAGCGACATTTATGCCGCAGGGGTTACGCTCTATCACTTGTTGACACGTAAGTATCCGTATGGAGAAATTGAGCCGTTCCAGCACCCCAAGTTTAGTGAGCCGATTCCACCCACTCGCTATCGGCCGGATATTCCGCATTGGTTAGAGAATATTATTCTTAAAGCCATTGCACGTGATGTAAAACTAAGATTTGAAACGACTGAGGAAATGTTGCTAGCGCTAGAATATGGCGAGCTAAAGCCGATTATGGCACCTCCACGGACGCCACTGATTGCGCGAGCCAGATTACTTAAGTGGCAATGGATAGCGATATTCTCGTTAGTATTAAATTTTTTATTAATCTATTTAGTAGTAGTTTCTTGATTAAATGCTTTGTAAAGGTGAGTTGCAATGAGTAACTGGGTAAAAGTAGCACCATTTGATGAGTTCCCTAAATTGGGTGCACGTGTCGTTCGCACAACGAATAAAGAAAATATAGACATTGAAATTGGTGTTTTCCGTACTGAAGATGACCGTATTTTTGCTATCAATAATAGCTGCCCACACAAGGGTGGCCCCTTATCACAAGGCATTGTGTATGGCGATAAAGTTGCTTGTCCATTGCATAGCTGGAAAATCAGCTTGGTGGATGGTAAAGCTGAAGAGCCGGATGTTGGTGAAACAGCATGCTTTAACACCAAAATTGAAGACGGTGTTGTGTATTTAGAATTAAAAAACTGAACAAATTAACGCTGAACAAAATTAACACTAAAAAAAATCAACTTGGAGTAGTGATTGTCTAATCAATATCATCAAATGCACTCAGACTTGGCAAGCGCGCAAGACGCCAAGAATGATGTGGCACAGACAGTACAGCCAATGATGGAAAATGTAGCTAATATCGCATTCGTTCCAAAGAAGGGTAGTATTAAACAAACTAAATCTACCTGTTGTTACTGCGGCGTTGGTTGTGGCGTGATTATTCACTCTGAAAACGACACTATTGTGGATGTGAAGGGTGACCCAGATCACCCAGCTAACTTTGGACGTTTGTGTACTAAAGGCGCTACCTTGCACCTGACAGCCAAGTTGGATAACCGCTTACTCTACCCTGAGCTACGGACGCAGCGTGACGCGCCTAGAGTCCGTGCTACTTGGGATGAGTCTTTGGATTTGGTGGTTGAAAAGTTTGCCAAAACCATAGAAACACACGGGCCAGATAGTGTTGCATTCTATATTTCAGGCCAGTTGCTCACTGAAGATTATTATGTGTTCAACAAACTCGCCAAGGGTTTGATCGGCACCAATAATG
>DAIDAH010000098.1 GCA_027310735.1 Methylotenera sp.
ACATCAACTCAAACTATTGCAGAAACAACAGCTATTAAGCATGGGAGCAGGTTTTTTGAGTGACCAGCTCACAAAAGGCAATGATCTCATCAGCAAAGTTATTGGCACTGGCGCTGAAATTAGCGCACGTAGTTTAGATAAAGATGCAGAATATGAAGCTGATAGATTAGGTCTAAGTTATGCGACACGTGCAGGTTATGAGCCATTCGGCTTGGCTGATGTACTACAAACACTAGGACAAACCAGTAAAGATGACAGCAGCGTTGCGCTACTCTTCAAAACACATCCGCTACCAGACGACAGATTAAGTACATTAGCTGACGCAGTTGGCAACAAACTAGATAATATTAAAAATGGAAAAACACTAGAGAACCGGTTTTACCACATCAAATAGTAGTCAGACATTAAACACTTAGACCAAGTATCCATGCGGATTGACAGATAGATTATTAAAGAGAAAAATGCATTATCAGCACATTAATCGAGATGCTCATGACATCTGCTAACAAACCGGCCAGTATTCACAAAAACACTACATTACGTTCAGTCGTCGCTGGTGACACTGCACCTGACACTAGCCCGCAAGGTATAGAGAACTTCGTTGTGAGTGAAAGTATTGCGGCATCCCGCGAATCTAAATATGCAGCAGTGCAAGACATCATCAACGGCATATCAGCGAGTCAGAATATGACAACGCTTTCTGACGCGCTCAGTGCAATTCTTGACGAGGCATCCCCCGATGATGCAGCAGCACTGAGAAAGGCTATCGCAGAAACAGCCAAGCCAGCACATCCAAAAATCCGCAAAAATCCAGATGAAGAACTGGCTCAGGACTGGCGCGAAGGTAATTATCCATACAAAAACCTGCTTTCCAGAAAATCTTATGAAAAACAAAAATATCACCTTCAGGTGGAGTTACTGAAGCTACAGGCATGGGTGAAAGATACAGGCCAGCGCGTTGTCATTCTGTTTGAAGGGCGCGATGCCGCTGGTAAGGGCGGCACTATACGCAGATTCATGGAGCACCTCAACCCACGCGGAGCCCGTGTAGTAGCACTGGAAAAGCCAAGTGAAGTCGAGCGTGGTCAGTGGTATTTTCAGCGTTATGTTTCACAATTACCTACGGCCGGCGAAATTACCCTGTTTGACCGTTCATGGTACAACCGCGCAGGCGTAGAGCGCGTAATGGGCTTTTGCGACGATGACGAATATCTGGAGTTTATGCGCCAGGCACCGAATTTTGAGCGCAACCTGACACGTAGCGGCATACATGTAATCAAGTTCTGGTTTTCAGTGAGTCGCGAGGAACAGCGCCGCCGTTTCAAAGAACGTGAAATGCACCCACTCAAACAGTGGAAACTCAGTCCTATCGATCTCGCCTCTCTAGACAAGTGGGATGATTACACCAAAGCTAAAGAAGCCATGTTCTTTCATACGGACACTGCAGACTCACCTTGGACAGTCATTAAATCAGATTGTAAAAAACGGGCACGTCTCAATGCTATGCGCTATGTGCTACACAAACTGCCATATAAGAATAAAAATCTGGATGCGATTGGCGCACTTGACCCGCTACTGGTAGGTCGTGCACACATTGTGTATGAACGTGGTGAGCACGATAACCAAGTGGTGATGTAAATACTAAAAAATGATTACTCCCTCATTCGGGGGAATAATCATTTTGATAAGTTATGGATTATTACCGAGCCTACATGCGCAGGCATTCAACCGACTAAAACAGAACACCCAAACCAATATAATCGTTATTTTTCTTTCCATTGTTTTTGCATCTCAATGAACATAAACGATGCCGTCCAAGAGATCAATACCAGTCCGGTTAACGCTTCCAAGCCAGATGTAAATCGCACATCACCCTTGGCTATAATGTCGCCGAAACCAAGAGAGGTATAGTTCACAAACGAAAAGTAACTACAATCCATTAGACTATGATTAAAATGCCCCTCCAAGGTGCCAAAACGTCCATCTTTCACCATGAAATAATAGCCAAACGCAAATACCCATATTTCAATCACATGCGCAACCAAGGCACCAAAAACACCAAATAAAACACGCAAGCGGTGCTTGATAGTCAGCTTGGGACTCAAAACTGAAAGTAGACTGAGCGCCTCAAAGTGAATTAACACAATGCTTGCTACAAGCGCACTATTGATTAAGTAAGTAAAGATCATTAATTTTGTTTCGTATAATTTTCAATTTCAACAAGTTGTTAAGTGCAAATGAGTATGCTAAAAGCATAAAACACACATCGGCAAAACTATTCCTACACTAGATTTCTCTCACGTAACTCTGCTTTTATATAGGCATAATATATTGGTGCCGCCACTATACCAACCAGACCAAAAGCGGCTTCCATCACCATCATCGCAATCAACAACTCCCAAGCATTGGCTCGAATTTGGGTGCCGACAATACGAGCATTTAAAAAGTATTCAAATTTATGAATAATGATTAAATAGACTAATGATCCGATTGCCACGCTTAAAGATTGACTTAAACTCACGATCACAATCACCGTATTTGACACTAGATTACCTACAACTGGAATCAAGCCGACAATAAATGTAATAGCAATCATGGTTTTAACCAGCGGTAGATGAATACCCATCAAAGGCAACACTGCCAACAGATAAATGGCAGTAAATGTAGTATTGATCGCAGCTATGCGCATCTGTGCAAAAACGATGCGCCTGAACGCATCACTCAACAGACTGGTTCTACCAACCAATGCGCGTGCAAAAGGCTTAAAATCATCCATTGCAACAACATCACGCAATGCCAAAATACCACCTATCACCATCCCCAATATAATGTGCGCCATAGCGCGACCCGCCTCTTTGCCAACCACCTGCAACTCATCTGCATGCACCCTCAACCAAAGCGCTGCCTGCTCTTTAAATGTCATTGCATCTGCGGGTAAATGTTCAAGTAACCAACTGGGTAAAATTCGACGAGAGTCTTCAATGATTTGTGCCATTTTTGCCAGCAATACGGTAACACTACCCGAATCTGATCTTAAAAAAGTACCTAGCCCAATACCTGCCAACACTAATAAGCTAACAATGGTAATCACTAATATTCCCACGGCCCAAAGCTTGGAAAGGTTACCGGGCTGCTTACTGGGAAAACTACGGGCAATATAAGGGGTGAGAATGTGAACTAACTCATAAACCAACAAGCCTGAAAGCAATGCGGGGAGGAGACTAAGCTTGACGATAAAATACAAAGCAAAAGCAGTCAGAATCCAGGCAGATATTTCATAAATCGACGGAGGTTGTGCTACGGTATTTTTAGTCATATGAGGCATATATCTATCAAGACAAAATAGTATATGCGAATTACACGATGTAAAGGTTTAGCTTACCTAAAAATTATCATGCTAGGAACCATAGAGTGGATTGCCACCTCAGCACAAGAGATTCTCACCCAACTGCAAAGAATCGAATATTGACATAGATCTAGGCCGTTAAATTAGAAAGGCTTTTGAATGGTAACATTGTCTATATCATTGCTCGAAAATAGAGGAAGTATTGTCTGAGCTAGTACATAGCAAATAAACTCAATCATTACAGACATTTCCAGGCTCTGGAATAAGGAAGAAGAAAATGCCAATCTACAAACATCAAATGTATTAAGTTGGTATAAGGAAATTAAGCACAATTTAGATTTACCAACATAAAACTAAAAGCAAAACAATTAAAGCGCAAAACGGCTCAAAAAACTTTCGACCTCATTTGCTGGTAATGTGACCAGTAAATCAATCCGTTCTTTAAAGGCTTTGTCGACAATCGTCCCATTACACTTGGCTAGCACTCTTGTTAAATAATCCATTTGCTTATAATCAATCGTTAATTGCACTGTTTGCATTTCAACAAAATCGCCTATTTTTGCCGCATCAAGCGCCATTTTTGCGGTTCCGCCATAAGCACGTGCCAAGCCACCTGTACCCAGATTGACACCCCCATAGTAACGTATGACAGCAACGCAGACGTTGATTAAGTCTCGACCTTCAATCAACTTTAGCACTGGCATACCAGCCGTACCTGATGGCTCGCCCGCGTCTGAAAAGCGAGGCACGATGCCTTGCTCTGTTTTCAAGCGAAAGGCATATGCTAAATGATGTGCGCTTGGATGCTGTGCTGCAAAGGCACGTAATGCGGCACCGACCTCGCGCTCATTTTCACAGCGCATCGCCATCGCAATAAAACGGGATTTAGTAATGGTTTGCTCTGCAAACCCTGCTTGGGTAACAACGAACACTTAACTCAACCTGAGACCTAATTTAAGCCCGTAATTGTACCAGCCTGGCTCACTCCTATACGCTCGCTGGCAGGTAACTTAGGTAAACCTGGCATGGTCATAATGTCACCACAGATTGCAACAACAAACTCTGCACCACGCGACAGCCTTAATTCACGTACTTTAAGCACATGTCCAACAGGTGCACCGCGCAGAGTTGGGTCAGATGAAAATGAGTATTGCGTTTTAGCGATGCAGACGGGGTAATGACCGTAATCTTTTTCTAATGCCAACAAGCTTTTTTGCGCAATGGAAGATAATTCGACATGACTCGCGCCATATATTTTTTGAGCGATTGTTTCTATTTTTTGCAAAAGCGGCAATTCATCTGGATATAAAAACTTAAAAGTATCGCTTGTATGGGCAGTGACATTAAGCACCTCCATAGCCAAATCCTTCGCACCGGCACCGCCCTGCCCCCAATGCTTGCAGACAAGAGCTTTAACGCCCAAATTTTCGGTTTCGGTTTGCAATAAGGTGATTTCCGCGTCGGTATCAGTCGCAAAATGGTTGATTGCCACCACAACATGCAAGCCAAAATGCTGCTGCAGGTTTTGCACATGCTTTTGTAAATTTATCATGCCAGCCTGTAAGGCAGCCAAGTTCTCCTGATTCAAGTCAGCAACCTCAACACCACCATGATATTTAAGCGCGCGGACAGTCGCCACTAAAACAACGGCGGCTGGCTGCAGTCCTGTTTTTCTACATTTGATATCAATAAACTTTTCAGCACCTAGGTCTGCGCCAAAACCAGCCTCGGTCACCACATAATCCGCCAGCTTCAAGGCTGCCTTGGTGGCAATTACCGAGTTACAACCATGTGCGATATTGGCAAATGGCCCACCATGCACCAGCGCAGCGGTATGCTCCAAGGTTTGCACCATTGTTGGCTGAAAAGCATTCTTCAACAAAGCTGTCATGGCACCTTCAGCCTGTAAGTCTCTAGCCAATATCGGCTGCTGCGTTGTACTTAAACCAATCTGTATGTTAGCTAGGCGGGCTTGCAGATCCTTCAGAGATGACGCTAAACAAAATATCGCCATCACCTCACTGGCAACAGTAATATCAAAACCCGTTTGCCGCACATAAGCATGACCATCTTTATTACGACTATTGAGTGTAATGTCACGCAAAGCTCGGTCGTTCATATCCATACAGCGGCGCCACGTCACGCTGGCAGGGTCAATATTGAGCGCATTACCTTGGTAAATATGATTATCAATCAATGCTGCCAGCAGATTATTTGCGCTGCTAATGGCGTGAAAGTCGCCTGTAAAATGTAAATTCACATCTTCCATAGGCACCACTTGCGAGTAACCACCACCGGTTGCGCCGCCCTTCAGGCCAAACACCGGACCTAGGGAAGGCTCACGCATACACACCACAGCATGCTCGTCACGTCCTGCCAACACCTGATTCAGCGCGTCAGCCAGCCCGATGGTTGTCGTGGTTTTACCCTCTCCGGCGGGCGTTGGGCTAATCGCCGTGACCAGAATCAGCTTACCATCGACTTTATGTTGTAAGTTTTGAATGCAATTAGTACTCAATTTGGCAATATGATGGCCGTAGGGAATTAAATCATCGACATTGATATGCAACTTGTGAGTAATGGTTGCAATTTTTTGCAAGGTTGCGGATTGGGCAATTTCAATGTCGCTTAGCATTGGATACCTCTAAAAATTACTTTATAGGATGTAGTGTGAGGCGCACGGAACGCAAAAACAGAGATAGTACTTAAGTACAGCGAGGTTACGACAACGTAAGTTGCGGTGTAGGCTAACCTTTAGGTTAAGCGAAGCGGTCGTAACCAAAAAACCTCGCAACGAAGCAATGCGCCCATAAAATAGTTTTTTAGTAGCATCCATTTACTTACGTCTGCCTAAAATATTACCCAAGACCCCTCGAATAATCTGCCGCCCCAACTCAGAACCAATAGTACGAGCTGCGCTCTTGGCTATAGCTTCAAGTACACCATCTGAGCGACGCGCTGACGTTTTATTGCCAGAGGTACCACCACCAAACATACCACCCCAATCAAAACCTCCATCAGCCTTGGCTTCCGTTGCTGTTTGTTCTGCTCGGTCTTTTAGAATTTCATAAGCTGATTCACGGTCTACTGCTTTCTCATAAAAACCAAACACGTTGGAAGCTTGTATGCAGGCACCACGCTCACTATCGGTTACAGGACCTATTCGACTAGCTGGCGGGCAAATAAAGGTGCGTTCCACCGATGACGGAATACCCTTTTCATCTAAAAATGATACGAGCGCCTCACCCACGCCCAATTCTGTAATGGCCGTAGCAACATCTACTTTAGGATTATTTCTGAAGGTTTCAGCCGCAGATTTAACCGCTTTTTGGTCTCGTGGCGTGAAAGCACGTAGCGCATGCTGTACACGGTTACCTAGTTGACCCAGCACCACATCAGGAATATCCAGCGGATTTTGGCTCACGAAATAAATACCTACGCCTTTAGAGCGAATCAAACGCACGACCTGTTCGATTTTTTCCAGCAGCGCTTGCGGCGCATCACTGAATAACAAATGTGCTTCATCAAAAAAGAATACCAATTTTGGCTTATCTAAATCTCCAGCTTCTGGCATTTTTTCAAACAATTCAGACAGTAGCCAAAGTAATAAAGTCGCATAAATTCGAGGAGAATTGGAAAGCTGATCGCTCGCTAAAATATTAATGACACCATGCCCTTGCGCATCAGTTTGTATCAGGTCATCTAAATTAAGTGCAGGTTCACCAAACAGTGCACCGGCACCCTGCGTTTCCAGCTCAAGCAAGGCGCGCTGAATCGCACCAACACTGGCGGCTGAAATACTGCCGTATTGCGTCATATAGGTTTGTGCATTCTCAGCGGCATGTTGCATCATAGCTCGCAGGTCTTTCAGGTCTAGCAACAGCCAGCCTTTGTCATCCGCAATTTTGAACACGGCATTGAGTACACCGCCCTGCACTTCATTCAGGTTCAGCAAACGTGCCAATAATAACGGCCCCATTTCGGCGATAGTTGTGCGAACAGGGTGACCTTTTGTACCGAATACGTCCCAAAATGTTACTGGGCAAGTTGCATAGCTAAATGCTGTTAACGCCAATTGCTCAACACGCGCCTCAACTTTAGCATTGCCGCCACCAAGCTGCGACAATCCTGATAAATCACCCTTCACATCTGCCATAAACACGGGCACGCCCAGCTTGGAAAAACCTTCGGCCAATGTCTGCAAAGTGACGGTTTTACCAGTACCAGTTGCACCTGCAATCAGGCCATGACGATTAGCCATTTTTGGTAATAAATAACTTGAGGTATCTTTATTTTTTGCAATCAATATTGGTTCTGTCATACATTCTTTCTAATATTTAGACTTTAGTTTATTCGGTGTGCTTTGGTTATCCGGTTGTACTTTGGCTAGGCTGACTAATACCAATCCAACTCAAATATCACCCTTACTGGCTTTATCCATTATTTCCAACAAGTTTGTTTCCAGCTCTTGTGCCGCTTTTTTCGCTCTTGTTGTTGGATTTTTAATACTCTTCAAGTCGAAAGTTGGCCGCGCTAAAGCAATGAACAATTTCAATTTATGTTGTGCATCAGGCTTCTCATAAATCGCAATGCGACACGGGGCAAATACTAAAAACTCAGGATGATCCAGAAAAATATCTGTCCCTAGACCTAGGCTGCAAAAGCTACGCACTTCCTTAATACCTTGCGGATCAATACCGCGTTTTTTAATATGCTCGCCAATAGGAAAGTTAGCTGGATTAACAAAGTTCATACCTTCGGAGACGCTTTTTAAGCTATCCACCACATCCTGATAACTCACACCATCATGCACTTGCAACTCATAGATTCCTGTAGTCGGGTCGATTGCAGGCATGCCAGCTCTAACGGTGCCAATAAGCTGCGGTTCCCTTGCTACATCAGGCTTAACAAGACTACAAGCGTTGATGACCAACAATAGACTGAAAATCAAAAGTGCTTTATTCATCAAACAATCTCCAATATAACAACGTTATTATGAACTCACTTTTAACGCTGCATTCACCGCAGCACGATTAAAATGTGGTGCGATCAGTTCAATGAAACCATACATATAGCTCCGTAAGAATGCATCCTTACGCACGCCTAAATAGGTCGTGCTATCCGGAAACAAATGACTCGCATCAATTTTCACCAAATGCGCATCACGTTCTGAATCATATGCCATATTGGCAAGCAAACCTACCCCCAAACCTAAGGCCACATAGGTTTTAATCACATCAGCATCAATCGCCGTCAGCACAACATTAGGAGATAGCCCTGCATCGCTGAATATCTTGGAAACCAATGTGCCTCCTGTAAATGCAAAGTCGTAAGTAATTAATGGATAAGACGCCAGCTTTTCCAGTGTCAGCACGCCATCTGTCAACAACGGATGATCTTTAGGTACAACTACACAACGGTTCCACTGGTAGCAAGGTAAGCATAACAAGCTTTCAAAACTGCTAATAGACTCAGTTGCAATACCAATATCGGCTTCGCCACTTGCGACCTGCTCTGCAACCTGTAGAGGATTTCCTTGATGAATATTCAGCTTCACTTTCGGGTAATTACTCATAAAGCTTTTAACTGCCGCCGGCAATTTATACCGCGCTTGAGTATGTGTCGTTGCGATGGTAAAAGTGCCAGTTTCTACATTACCAAACTCATCCGCCACACGCTTGATATTTTCAACATCGCGGATGACCTTCGCGGCTAACGTCAAAATTTGCTCTCCCGGCTCGGTAATACCAGTCAAACGCTTACCAGTGCGCTGAAAAATCTGCAGTCCAATTTCCTCTTCAAAGAGCTGAATCTGCTTACTCACTCCTGGCTGCGAGGTATATAGCGCTTCCGCTGCATTGGTAATATTCAGGTTCTGGTGCGCAACTTCATGTAAATAACGTAATTGGTGTAGTTTCATATGGGCATCATTCCACTCAACATATAATTAAAAAGAATATATATAGAATAACATATTCTAAAATAACCATTTAATAACTGATATAGTGCGCAACTTAATAAGAAAACGCTATAAATTAACGGATACTCTACATGGAATTTGGTTATATAGTTGCCGGCTTTACAGTTGGCTTGCTAGTTGGATTAACAGGTGTAGGCGGCGGCTCACTCATGACGCCTATACTCGTATTGTTTTTCCACATAAAACCCGCACTAGCTGTCGGTACCGACTTACTCTATGCCTCAATAACTAAAACCGCAGGCATTTTAGCCCATGGAAAACTCGGTAATATCGAATGGAAAATTGTACGACTTTTAGCTTTAGGTAGTGTGCCAACATCCATTCTAACCACACTGAATTTGAAGCACATGGACATTGCATCAGAAGCGGCAGTGAGTTCTATTAAGTTCTGGCTAGGTATCGCTTTATTAGTGACATCACTCTCTGTACTGTTTCGCAATCAGCTGAGAACATTCTCTAAGACAGAACATCTAATTAATGCTAAATGGACACCTTATTTAACAATCACGCTGGGCATCACTTTAGGATTTCTAGTCACGCTTACGTCAGTTGGTGCAGGTGCACTGGGTGTTACAGCACTGTTAATCATCTACCCAAACAGATCGATTAACACGATTATCGGCTCCGACATTGCGCATGCGGTACCTCTGACTTTAGTTGCTGGCTTGGGTCACGCCAGCATCGGCACAGT
>DAIDAH010000099.1 GCA_027310735.1 Methylotenera sp.
ATATAAGGCTGGTAATAACAATTGCTAGACTCAACATCCTCATCATCAACAATCTTAATGTGAGTACCACCACTTCCGCCAACCAGCTTTCTTAAATAAATAACGGCACTAACATCAGCACCGTCATTAGTGTGAAGTTGCTTGAACAGCTCTGGACACTGAATATTATTTCGCTGCAAGACATCAAAAAACACTAACGGAGTTTTTACTGCTCGCACCACTAATGGCATATTCCCAATCAGCGGAAATAACTCAGCAACTTGCTGTAACAACTCTGGTTGCGCTTCAAAACCGCTGCCATACACAAAACCTAGATATTGACTGGCATCCAGCTTATTTACTGCATCCATCAATGCCTTAGCATCAAACCCATCACTACAATAATCAACCAGCACCACTGCATCAGCCAACTCAACTGTCTGCCTATCTGCAAAAGCATCGATCGCTGTAACGGTGTAACCTGCCTGTTTAGCCGCGACCACAAAGGGTCGCGCGGACAAAGCAATAATTAAGAGTGACTTTTTAATAACTCACGCGCCAATTTAAACGCTGCCATAAATTCAAGATATTTTGGTTTTTCAAATGGCTGATCTGATGGCATCATTTGTTTAAGCAATTGATGTTGCGTAATATACTTCAGCTGACCTACAGCCATAGCACCAATACCATAGGCTTTAGTACCTTCAATCAAAGCACCATCATCACTTACGCCAACACCTTCTGCACCCAAAGGTGATACGGCATTCACGTCAGCTACGATTTTTAATTGTTTAGCGTGAGCCAAATGCACTTGGCTCAGCACTTGTACGCCAGCAGCAGCTGCACAAATCGCAATATCTGTTTTTGAGATAATATCCATTTTTTTCTCATCAGTTGTACCATCAACCACAACCATGTTTATTTGATACTTCTCGTTCCAAGCCTTGGCTTTTTCCTCGACCTCTTCTACTGACTTATGCGCAACTAACTGCACTACAGCGCCTTGTTGCGCAGCAATGATACCCACACAACTTCCCACTGGGCCTGTCGCACCAAAGATACTGACAACTTTACCAGTCAACGTTTCATCTAACTGGCTTTTTAGGTGATATTCAACTTTAGCAATCATTGCAGCCGCGGTTGTAAAAGCACCTGATGGATCAGCAAAAACTGAGCAAGCAAACGGTGCAAACATCGCTTTCTTAGAAGCGTCCAACATCTGCATAGCCAGATCAATATCACGACCACCAATAAAAATACCTTCGAGTTTAACGCCAGATAAACCACGTGAAAAAATAGCATCTTGAGTCAGGCCAGTAACTTCAGACAACGCGACATTGGTATATGGCATAACCTTAGCAAATCCGGCATCAAACGCCATGTTGACATCAAACGGACTGGCGTTCTTAGCCGCTGTAAATAAATGCAAAATTCTAGCTTTTTCCATAGTTTTAAGTTTTCCCTGAGAGTTTATCGTGTGAAGTAGATGTTGTTACTATTGATTAATTCGTTCAAAGCAATTCTGCACCATGATTACGTGCTGTGCAAATCAACCATGTTAGCGCAGGATCTTTAAATGTTGTTTTAAGTTGCTGTAAATGTTTTTCTGCTTCAACAGTATTTTCAAATACTGCGAAGCCAGTCGGCCCCCAAGAGCTTTGCCCAAAACAAGCGACACCAACATCTTCCAGATGCTGAAGCACTGAAGCAACGAGCTTGCTAGCATAACGGCCACCTTGTGCAGGCGCGAAGTAATCACCAACGTGAGACTGCAAAGCCTGTATGCTATTACCGAATGCCAACAAATCATGCTCAACCAATGCCGGCATTGCCTGCATGAGCACATGCCGACATAAATAAGCTGCTAGATTTTCTGAGAAAAATGGTAGCTGATTAAAAGCTACACGCTCCTCTTCACCATGAATACCTGGCTGGCTAGAATCAAAAATCAGCAAAATACGCCAAGCTGCAGGAAAATCATAACGTGCTAATAGCGGCGGTATCTTTGAAACGGATGTGTTTAATTGATGAGCGGCTGACGCACTAAAGTTTGTTGCTCGACCACCATCAATCAAAACCCCCCCATGATCAAACGCGGCAATGCCGATTCCTGACCGGCCGCCCCGCCCCGTTAATACGGCAAGTTGTGCTGCGCTTAAATTTAATTTATGTAAGCGGCTAACGGCTGCGCCAACAACCAAAGCCGATTGGGTACCTGAACCTAAACCGGCATGTTCAGGAATATGTTGCGCTATATTGATATTAACACTACCAGCTAAGTCTAATTTTTCAATCAGTTGCTGCGCAATAACAGCCGCTCTAGAAAGCGTGGATGCTGGTACTGTGATATCACCAGTGACTTCAAACTTTTCAGCTACTGTCGCAGATATTTTTAAACTAGGTTCAGCCAAACTTAAACCTATACTGCCAAATTTACGCCCCAAACCGCCATGCAAATCAAAAAAACCCATATGCAAACGACCACTGCTCGCTACGGCGATGCTTTTACTTGGCGTCGTTGTCATTATTTTTTTCATTCGGTTTTTTCATTTTGATGCATCGCATCATTTAGCTATAATTTCGTGGCTGTTATATTTGTGATAAATAACTTACACATTTTAGCTGACAGCTACAATTTTTAATACATCGGCGTTAAAAGTAATAATAAAATTCTATTTGAATACACATTAATCTAAAAGCACTGGTTTTAATACCGATTTTCAGGTGACAATACGCGCATATTTAGGCAAAATATCCTACTAGCTCAGTCAACTTAAAATTCTTAATTAAGCTTCGCATCATTCATTAAGCTCTATTTCTACAAAAATGACTTTTATTTAGCCTAATTTAATAGCATCAAAAACTTCACCATTTGTTTGAACATCTAAGGAACAATCATGTCAGGCCACGTTATTCCATTTGAAAATCTACGAAACAGCGACGTCTCTTCTGTTGGCGGTAAAAATGCCTCGTTAGGCGAAATGATTTCACAGCTATCCGCTAAAGGCGTACGCGTGCCTACAGGCTTTGCAACAACAGCTGATGCTTACCGCGAGTTCTTGGCTCAAAATGGCTTAGATACAAAAATTAACGCTGAACTTGATAAATTAAACGTTGATGACACGCAAGCGCTTGCCACTTGCGGCAAACAAGTACGCGAATGGATTATGGCCGCGCCATTTCCAGCCGCACTCAATCAAGCAATTGCAGAGCAATATGCAATCCTTACTGCAAAATCTGGTAACGGTGCAACATTCGCAGTCCGTTCATCTGCGACAGCAGAAGACTTGCCTGACGCATCATTTGCTGGGCAACAAGAGTCATTCCTAAATATTCAAGGTCTGGATAACATTCTGCATGCCATTAAAGAAGTGTTCGCTTCTTTATATAATGACCGTGCAATTTCATACCGCGTGCATAAAGGCTTTGTACATGCTGACGTTGCGTTATCTGCGGGCATCCAACAAATGGTGCGCAGTGACATTGGTTGTGCAGGCGTAATGTTCACCATTGATACCGAGTCAGGCTTTAAAGACGTTGTATTTATCACCTCATCTTATGGCTTAGGCGAAACGGTAGTACAAGGTGCGGTCAATCCTGATGAATTCTATGTACACAAACCAATGCTAGCCCAAGGCAAACCAGCCATTGTGCGCCGCACGATGGGCTCTAAGCTCATTAAAATGGTGTTTAGTGATGCAACACAAGCCGGTAAAAGTACCAATACCGTTGATGTAGACGCCTGCGATAGCGACCGTTATTCACTTTCAAACGAAGATGTTTTGGAGTTAGCACGCTACGCCATGACCATTGAAGCGCACTACGGCTGCCCAATGGACATCGAGTGGGGTAAAAATGGTGTTGATAACAAACTTTATATCTTACAAGCACGTCCTGAGACCGTGAAATCTCAAGAGTCTCTAAAAAACATCACCGAGACATTTAAACTCAACAAACACAATGAAAAACCATTGGTAGTTGGTCGTGCTGTGACACAAAAAGTAGGCGTTGGCCCAGTACGCATTGTGCTTGATCCGGCAGACATGCACTTGGTACAACCAGGTGATGTATTGGTTGCAGACATGACAGACCCTAACTGGGAACCAGTCATGAAGCGCGCCAGCGCACTAGTCACTAACCGCGGTGGCCGTACTTGCCACGCAGCGATTATTGCCCGTGAGCTAGGCATCCCAGCCATTGTTGGTGCGGTAAACGCAACCGATGTGTTGCGAGAAGGCGAAGTCGTGACGGTATCATGTGCTGAAGGTGAATCTGGCTTTGTTTATCACGGTAAACTTAACTATGACGTAAGTACGCAAGCAGCGGCAACATTACCACCAGCGCCTTGCAAAATCATGATGAACGTAGGTAATCCTGACATGGCATTTGGCTTTGCAAAAATCCCAAATGATGGCGTAGGTTTAGCACGTTTAGAGTTTGTGATTAATAACATGGTCGGCATCCACCCAAAAGCCATTTTAAATGTCGATGCCATGCCATCTGCAATTCAAACCACGATTAAAAATCGTGCACGCGGTTATGCAAGCCCGAAACAGTTCTACATTGATAAAGTCGCTGAAGGCGTAGCAACCATTGCAGCGGCGTTTTATCCAAAACCAGTCATTGTGCGTACTTCTGACTTTAAATCTAACGAGTACAAAAAGTTAGTAGGCGGTGAGATTTACGAGCCAGATGAAGAGAATCCAATGATTGGCTTCCGCGGTGCAGCGCGCTATATGGCTGAAGACTTCAAAGAATGCTTTGCCATGGAATGTGCTGCCATGAAAAAAGTGCGTGATGAAATGGGCTTAGTCAACGTAGAGCTAATGATTCCATTTGTACGCACCCTTGCTGAAGCTAAAGCTGTGACTGAAATTATGGCTGCCAATGGTCTAAAACGTGGTGAAAATGGTTTGCGCCTGATTATGATGTGCGAAATTCCATCTAACGCCTTGTTAGCAGAACAGTTCCTCGCTTATTTTGATGGTTTCTCAATCGGTTCTAACGACTTGACGCAACTTACTTTGGGCATGGATCGCGATTCAGGCATTCTGGCAGATGGTTTTGACGAGCGTGATGAAGCCGTAAAAGCATTGATTAAAATGGCCATTAACACCTGCAACCGCCTAGGTAAATATGTTGGTATTTGTGGTCAAGGTCCTTCTGACCATCCGGATTTTGCAGAATGGTTAGTGGCTGAAGGCATCAAGTCCATCTCGCTTAACCCAGATACAGTCGTGACAACTTGGCAACGAATCGCTAAAAAATAAATAGCCTGTAATGGGCTTTGCTATTCATTTATAATTGCAAAGCCCTGTAGCCATGAACCTCTCAAATTGCGGGAGATAATTTTCAAGGGCACCTAATGCAAGAACGTACAGTATTTTTTATTTCAGATGGTACCGGCATTACGGCGGGTTCTTTGGGAAAACTTCTGGAACACTTCCCCAATACGCACTTCAAGCAAGTGCGTATGCCCTTTACTGATACCTTAGATAAAATCCAGCACGCTCAAGAAGTCATCCTGCAAGCAACTGAGCAATCTGGCTCTCGTCCTGTCGTTGTGATGACTTTAGGAAATATTGAGTTACGCAATGCATTAAAAGAATCCAACGCGTATTTCATTGACCTGTTCAACACGTTTATTGATCCGCTAAGCATAGAACTTGATCAGAAGCCATTGCGAGGTGCAGGTATTGCGCATAGCGTAATGGGCAGTAGCTACAATGACCGTATGGAAGCAATTAACTTTACGCTTAATCACGATGATGGCATGACCCACGCAGGTTTAGAGCAAGCAGAAGTGATTCTAATAGGCGTTTCACGTTGTGGAAAAACGCCCACTAGTGTTTATCTAGCGATGCAATATGGAGTAAAGGCTGCCAACTATCCATTAATTCCGGAAGACTTTGAGCGCGGCACTTTACCATCTGTGCTACATAAGCATCTTAATAAGATTTTTGGGCTGACAATTAAAGCCGAACGCCTGCACTCGGTACGTACAGAACGCAGAGCCGATAGTTTTTATGCTTCTTTGGAAAATTGCCGCAATGAAATTACAACTGCAGAACGCTTGATGCGCGAAGCAGGCATCCCTTGGGCAGACTCTACGAGCCGTTCAATTGAAGAACTGTCTACGATTATTTTAGAGAAAATACGACACCCAGCTTGATAGCTAAAAATTAAATTATCAAACTGGGAGTTTACTGAAGTAATAAAATAAAGAGGTTGGAACAACTCACCTCATTATTTCAAATATACTAAATCTTTTTAAACACAATACTGCCGTTAGTACCACCAAAACCAAAATTGTTTTTCAAGGCATACTCAATGTGCATATCACGCGCTGTATTAGCACAGAAATCCAAATCACACTCTGGGTCTTGATTGAAAATATTAATCGTTGGTGGAGACACCTGATTGTAAATTGAAAGCACTGTAAATACAGACTCCAATCCA
Organism: Methylotenera sp.; assembly: GCA_027310735.1. Lineage (GTDB taxonomy): Bacteria > Pseudomonadota > Gammaproteobacteria > Burkholderiales > Methylophilaceae > Methylotenera. The sequence continues at coordinate 6,439 of DAIDAH010000099.1, forward strand.
CCAGCACCACCAAGCAAATGACCAGTCATAGACTTCGTTGAATTCACAACCAGTTTTTTAGCATGATCACCAAATGCAGCTTTAATTGCGTTAGTTTCATTAGAGTCACCTAATGGAGTTGATGTACCGTGCGCATTGATAAACTGTACAGCATCTGCATTAATGCCTGCATTATGCATCGCATTACGCATAGAGCGGCGTGGTCCATCCATGTTTGGAGCTGTCATATGATATGCATCAGCACTCATACCATAGCCGCTTAATTCAGCATATATTTTTGCACCACGTTTTTTTGCATGCTCATACTCTTCCAGTACCATGACACCGGCACCCTCACCTATCACAAAGCCATCACGATCTTTATCCCAAGGACGACTAGCCGTCGCAGGATCATCATTACGGGTTGAGAGTGCACGTGATGCAGCAAAGCCACCTACGCTAAGGCGCGTAATCGCAGCTTCAGCACCACCTGCAATCATGACATCAGCATCCCCATATTCGATCATACGAGATGCGTCACCGATTGAATGCGTACCTGTAGTACAAGCAGTAACAATCGCAACATTTGGACCTTTAAAACCAAACATGATGGATAAATTACCTGAAATCATGTTGATAATCGTGCCAGGAATGAAGAATGGCGATATTTTGCGAGGACCTGACTGGTGGTACAGCACATCAGTATCTTCAATGAGCTGCATGCCACCAATACCTGAGCCAATTGAAACACCAATGCGCTCAGCATTTTCTTCAGTTGCAACGATACCTGAGTCTTTTACCGCCTCTATAGCTGCAGCTAAGCCGTATTGAATAAATGTATCCATCCGCCTTGCATCTTTTGCTGTAAGAAAGTCTTCAACGTTAAAGTCTTTCACTTCACCAGCAATGGTAGAGGAAAATGCACTTGCATCAAATTTTGTAATTTGTGTAATGCCAGATTTACCGGCAATAATATTATCCCATGCAGCTTTCACGCCAATACCCACAGGTGAAACTACACCAAGGCCAGTGACAACTACTCTGCGTTTATTCATAGGATTTAACCTTAGGATTATTTAATTAAATTTTATCTTTTAGAGATACTTAAAAGACAAGTGATTGTGGGTAGCAAGCTTCTAACTCAAGAAACTTGCTACCCACATTTGAATTATTTATTTGACTTACTTGAGGTTAGTATTGATGTAATCAATCGCTAATTGAACTGTAGTAATCTTTTCTGCTTCTTCATCTGGAATTTCGCAGTCAAACTCTTCTTCTAGTGCCATTACCAACTCAACTGTATCAAGTGAGTCAGCACCTAAATCATCTACAAATGATGATGCATTTTTAACATCAGCTTCATTTGCACCTAGTTGTTCAGCAACAATCTTTTTAACGCGTTGTTCGATGTCAGACATCTAATTACCCCTTTTATTAAAAAATAGCATATTAAGCTAAGGCGGTATTCTACCAAAACTCAACAAGAATACCAAAAAACTTAAAATAATACAGAAAACCTGTACAGCAGCATGCTGCCATTACAATACCTATACCATTAACATGCCACCATTGACATGAATCGTCTCACCAGTGATATATGCTGCGCTTGGCGATGCCAGAAATGCGACTGTCGCAGCTATTTCTTTCACATTACCTAAACGACCAACTGGAATACGCGCCAGCATCTTATTGGTAATATCTTCTGGCAACTCTGCCGTCATATCTGTATCAATAAAACCTGGTGCAACACAGTTCACTGTAATACCGCGGCTACCTACCTCAGCGGCTAATGACTTGGTAAATCCCGTCATCCCGGCTTTAGCTGCGGCGTAATTTGTTTGACCAGCATTTCCCATGTGACCTACCACAGATGAAATGCTAATAATACGGCCCACGCGAGCCTTCATCATTGGGCGTAATACAGCTTGACTCATACGAAATACTGACGTTAAGTTTGTACTGATAACAGCATTCCAGTCTTCATCTTTCATACGCATTAATAGTGTGTCACGGGTAATGCCGGCATTATTCACCAAAATACTAACATCACCATATTTTTCACTAATGGCTTTTAATGTCGCTTCCACTTGCGAGGCATCATTCACATTCAAAGCCATGCCTTCACCCTTAATGTTGGCATTCGCAAAAACATCACTAATTGAAGTTGCTCCAGCCTCTGAAGTAGCCGTACCAATGACGATTGCACCTTGCTCACCTAATGCCAAAGCAATTGCCGCACCAATACCTCGGCTGGCACCTGTAATTAAAGCGATTTGTCCAGTTAACATAGTAAGCCTTTGTAAATATTATATTTATGTCAAAATGTTATTTTGATATTTAAAAAAAATGAAGCGCCTATAATTTCGCTTGTAGCTCAACTAACGCATCATTACTAGTTAATGCCACGCATGGCAACTCAGCAACGATACGCTTAGTCAGGCCAGCCAATACTTTACCTGGCCCACATTCTGCCGCTTGTGTAACACCCTGCGCATAAATTGCTTGCACTGTTTCAACCCAACGTACAGGACTATACAACTGACGCACTAGTGCGTCTTTAATACTGTCACCATCACCATATGCAACAACATCCGCATTGTGAAGCACAGGAATTAGTGGTGTACTTACAATCACATCTTTTAAATATTCCGCTAGCTTTTCTGCCGCAGGCATCATAAGTGCACAATGTGACGGCACGCTAACAGGAAGTGGTAATGCGCGCTTTGCACCCCTTGCTTTTGCCAACTCCATACCGCGATCTACCGCAGCTTTATGACCGGCAATCACGACTTGACCAGGCGAATTCAAATTAACGGCCTCTAGCACTTCGCCTTGTGCAGCCTCAGCACATACAGCACGCACAGCATCATCATCCAAACCCAATATCGCAGCCATGGCACCTACTCCTGCAGGTACAGCACTTTGCATTACCTCCGCACGATATCGTACCAATGGCAAAGCATCTCTAAATGATAAAGCGCCAGATGCAACCAAAGCCGAATACTCACCTAAGCTGTGGCCAGCCAAAACGATTGGCTGCGTACCTGTAGTCGCTTGCCATGCACGCCATGTAGCAACACCAGCCGCCAACATAATCGGTTGCGTATGCATAGTCTCGTTAATAAGCTCATTGGGCTCAGTTGCCATCGCCCAAAAATCCACTCCGAGAATATCAGAGGCTTCAACAAAGGTTTGTTTGATAACGGCAGAGTCTCCAAAACCAGCCATCATGCCGATTGATTGAGAGCCCTGCCCAGGAAAGAAAAATGCAACTTTCATAACTTGAATTTACTGTAATAAAGATTCACATTATACCGTCATTGACTTGGCTAGTAGCCTTTTGCGCCACGGAGTATTTTAAAATTGTCACTTACTAACCATTTGTACTCATTTAATCTGGCACTATAAATTAGATCTTGTGCCACTTCATTCTGCTCAATTTGTTGGTTTAATTGACTAGGAACTGCTACGTGGCACATGATGAGTGGCCTTTTTCCATGCAGTTGACTCAACCAGCTTTCCCATAAATCATTTAGGTTGGCATTAT
>DAIDAH010000009.1 GCA_027310735.1 Methylotenera sp.
GCCTTGGGCGCACCACCGATGTCTGTGCCACATCTGGATACCCGCGTCATTGATGGAAAACCTGCACTGCTGTTTGGCCCATATGCAGGATTTACCACCAAGTTCTTGAAGCAAGGCTCTTACTGGGATTTATTTAAGTCTATCAAACCCAACAACATAAAATCCATGCTTGGCGTCGGTTACCATAACATGGACTTAACGCGCTATTTAATCGTCGAGGCACTGCAAACGCACAGCGAACGGGTCGCTACGCTACGTCAGTTTTTCCCACAAGCAATAGAAGCCGACTGGCAATTACAAAGTGCTGGACAACGCGTTCAAATCATCAAAAAATGTGCAGATAAAGGCGGAAAACTAGAATTCGGCACTGAAATTGTATCCGCACAAGATGGCACTATTGCAGCCTTGTTAGGCGCATCACCAGGCGCGTCAGTCTCGGTACAAGCCATGATTAACGTAATTGAACGTTGCTTTAGTACACAACTAAAAAGTAGCGCATGGCAACAAAAAATGAAAGCACTTGTACCCAGTTACGGTGAGTCACTCATTGAAAATGCTCGCTTGCTAAAAACTGTACGTCAACACACATTAAAGACACTTAACTTGATGTAAAAAAAGTTTTGATTTCTGTGTGCCATATACACGAAACAAATCCAAGTACAACGCTTATATCCAGATCAAAACAACCTCGTCCTTGCCTACTATTTCATAAGATATTTAGCCAAAAATCATCGGTGCACTATGAGCCTTTAATTTCAAAACCAATACCATATGCTAAACTAACCATCTGATTTTATATAAAAATATTACCTAATGCTTACCGATAACAGCAATATTCAATACCGATTCAGCGACCTCATTGATGTGCCAGCATTTGCTCGCATGTTGGAAAACTTCTTCCAAGCAACAGGCATCCCTAACGGCGTAGTGGATGTGGATGGCAATCTGTTGTCCATGTCCTGCGGCAATAATGCTTGCGCCACATTTCACCGAGTCAACCCAGAGGCCACAGAGCGTTGCCGCGACAGCAATATAGCCATCATGCATGACCTGCGAAATGGCCACGTTGCTGGCGGGCTATGTCGCAATGGATTGATGGATTATGCGACCCCAGTGGTCATTGAAGGACAGCAACTAGCCACCCTCTTTCTAGGGCAGATATTACACACACCACCCGATATGGAGTTCTTTCGTGCGCAGGCAACACAATTTGGCTTTGATGAGAAGACATATCTAAAGTCAATACAAGCGATCCCTGTTATTGAGAAAGCACAAGTAGAGTCACTCATGACTGTCATGGTTGATATGGCTAAAATGCTTGCTAACTGTGGACTGATTAGGTTACGACAAACAGCACTAGAACATGATCTTAACGAACATGCCGAGAGGCGTATTCAACTAGAGGATATTCTTAACCTATCACCCGTGGCCATCGGCTGGTCTAATGGCGAGAATAGGATTGAGTACGTCAACCTACAGTTCACACTCTTATTTGGATACAACCTTGACGACTTACCTGACCTTGAAACTTGGTATCGTCTAGCATATCCAGACGAGAACTATCGGGAAATGGTCATCCGCCCATGGATGAAGAATGTTGCAACAGCAAAAACGAGCCGCACCCAGCCTCCAGAACTAGAGGTTAACATCACCTGCAAAGACGGCACTACTCGCCGCATTGTCATCCGAGCCTCTTGGATAGGCCAGCGCAGACTAGTTAATTTCACCGACATTACCGATCGCTGGATAAGTGAGCAACGCAAGCAAGCTCACGACACCATGCTCGAAATGGTCGCCAAGGGTGCCGAGTTAGCAGACATCTTGAATGCCATCGTTCGGCAAGCCCAATCCGAAGACAAAACTACGCTATGCAGCATACTGTTAATCGATGAAGAAGGTAAACACCTGTTAAGTGGTGCAGCCCCGGACTTACAAACATTCTACACAGAGGCCATCAATGGACTAGAAATCGGCATGGGAGTAGGCTCCTGTGGAACGGCAGCCTTTCTAGGTCAACGCGTTATCGTGGAAGATATCCAGACACACGAATACTGGAAACCCTACACACAATTAGCACAAAAAGCAGGACTACGGGCTTGTTGGTCAGAGCCCATACGATCTTCACGTGGCAAGATTCTAGGTACATTTGCCATCTATCATACTCAACCTAAAAGCCCTGAACTGGAAGACATTGAGCGCATCGGTGCAGCCGCCAATTTAGCCAGCATCGCAATCGAAAATCGTTACGCTTACGAAGAACTGGAGCGCCGTGCTTACTCTGATTACCTGACTGGTCTCGCAAACCGTCGCTTCTTTTTAGAACAAGCAGAGAGCGAACTGTCACGCGCCCTTCGTTATGACGGAGAACTGTCCATACTGATGCTCGACATTGATAATTTCAAACTAGTAAACGACACGCATGGTCATAAAATTGGAGATTTAGTCCTAAAAAAACTATCAGACATCTGCCGCAATACACTACGAGATGTCGACATCATCGGTCGCATTGGTGGTGAAGAGTTTGCTGTCTTGCTTCCAGAAACGGGGAGCACCCAAGCGGAAGAAGTCGCTGAACGCCTGAGAGCTGCCATTGACAGCACCCGAGTATCTTTGGATAGCGGCTTACCTTTGCACTTCACCATTTCACTCGGCGTAACAACGCTTTTCGACAAAGACATTAACATTGATACCCTGTTAAACCAAGCCGACCAAGCGCTTTACCAAGCAAAGAACAGTGGACGCAATCGGGTATGCTCGTACCATGTAACGAACTCTTCATCTGATTAAGTGTTTCAGCACACTTCAATTGAACGGTAGCAGGAGTCCAAGCATACTCACGCTTACATCATGAAAGCAATCATGCTAACTACATTGTTATGTTTAGCTTAAAAAATAATCTTGGTCTATAGAGGATAGCTTCTAGTAAAATCGAACAAAAAAAAGAGCAGCCATTAGCTGCTCTTTTTACAATTAAAATCCCAATTTTATTAAGCTAGCGTCAAGCCACGCTGACGCCTTACTTCATACAAACAAATTCCGCTGGCTACACTTACATTCAAACTTTCCACACTACCGAACATTGGAATTGCTACCAACGCATCACAAGTTTCAGCCGTTAAGCGGCGAATACCGTCGCCCTCAGCACCCAACACAATAGCAATCGGACCATCTAGCTTAGTGTTCAGTAAAGTGCTTGGCGCATCCATAGTTGTGCCCACAACAAACACGCCGGCCTCTTTAAGCTCACGTATCGTTCTTGCAAGATTAGTCACAGCAATAAACGGTACGGTTTCTGCCGCACCGCATGCTACTTTACGCACTGTCGCATTCAAGCCTACTGCGCGGTCTTTTGGTGCAATGACGGCATGCACACCCATGGCATCTGCCACACGCAAGCAAGCGCCTAGATTATGCGGGTCTTCAACGCCATCCAGAATCAAAAAGAATGGTGGCTCAGTTAAATCTGACTCTAAAATATCATGAATATCTTTGTATGGAATCGGTGTATCCACAACACGTGCGATTACCCCTTGATGGCGACCATTCATGCCTGCCATACCATCCAAACGTGAACGCTCTACCTGCATAGTACGCACGCCTTGGGCTTCAGCCATGGCGAGTAAATCTTTCATGCGTGCATCCACGCGGTCACGGTCAATCAAAATCTCTTGCACACTTGCGCTGTGTTGGCGTAAACGGCTTAATACTGCATGAAAGCCAAATAAAATACGGGCGTCGCTCATTTTTCTACCTTAAAATTTAATTCTTATTCGGAATATCTAAAATCAACTTTTAGAAGTCCCCTTACGTTTAGTCGTCTTTTTGGCGACTTTTTTTGCTTTAGTGACCCTTGGTTTAGAGACCGTGGGCTTACTGCTAGACTTAGGTTTACTACTAGGCTTTGTTTTACTAAATAGAGATTGCTCAGATGGAGACTGCTTGGATGGAGCCTTCTTCGCACGCGGCTCAGATTTTTCACCCGCGACTGACTTTGGCTTATTGCCAAACTTACCTTCAAATCTAACATTGGATTTTACAGGAGGTTTATCCCCAGCACGTGCTTTCACTTTAACACTGGCTTCACTTGTAGCGACATCAGCCTCTTCACCGATTGCAGCGGTCTTAGTCACCAAGGCAAAGTCGATTCTAGCGGTTTCCAAATCAACACGCACCACTTTAATTGTCATTCTATCGCCTAAACGATACCGTACACCAGTGCGCTCGCCAGCCATTTCGTGGCGCGCTTTATCGTAATGGAAGTAATCATTGCCAAGCTCGGTCACGTGCAGCAAGCCTTCCACATACACACCATCTAACGCAACAAACAAACCAAAACTGGTAACGCCAGCAACAGTGCCTTCAAATACGTCACCAATTTTGTCTTGCATGTAGAAGCACTTGAGCCAATTGGTCACATCGCGTGTCGCGTCATCAGCACGACGCTCGGTCATGGAACAATGAATACCCAGCTCGCTCCAGTCGCCTGCTTTATATTTATCACCATGCAATACAGCTTTAATCGCACGGTGAATCAACAAGTCTGGGTAACGGCGAATTGGTGAAGTGAAGTGTGCGTAAGCCTCATACGCCAAACCAAAATGCCCGACGTTGTCTGGGCTGTAAACCGCTTGCTGCATAGACCGTAACAATACCGTTTGCAACAACTGCGCATCAGGACGGTCTTTAATACGCGAGATCAGCTTGCCGTAGTCCTTGGCATGCGGTGAGTCACCTCCGCCTACACCAAAACCAAACTCGCCCATAAAGGTACGTAGCGCTTCCAGTTTTTCTGGCGTAGGTCCTTCATGAATCCGGTACAAGGCAGGATGCTCGTGCTCTTTAAGAAAGTCTGCGGCACACACATTGGCTGCCAACATGCACTCTTCAATCAGTTTATGCGCTTCATTACGTGTGCTTGGTTCAATGCGATCAATTTTGCCTTGATCATTAAAAATCATGATGGTTTCTGATGATTCAAACTCAATGGCACCGCGTTTTTCACGTTGCGCCAGCATCAATTGATACACGCTATACAAATGTTGCAAATGCGGCATGAGCCATGCATATTCTTGCGCCAACTCACCCTGTGGATTTTGCAGAATCTCGTACACTTTTGTGTAAGTCATGCGTGCTTGCGAACGCATCACGGATGGATAAAACTTGTATTGCTTGACCACGCCAGCGCCATCAACCTGCATATCGCAGATCATGCACAGGCGCTCTACGTCAGGATTGAGAGAGCATAAACCGTTAGATAAAGCTTCTGGCAGCATAGGAATTACGCGACGCGGGAAATACACAGAGTTACCGCGCTCAAACGCGCATTTATCCAAAGCATCTTTAGGCTTCACGTAGAAGCTCACGTCCGCAATTGCCACCACCAAGCGCCAACCTTTGCCTTGCGGCTCACAATAAACAGCATCATCAAAGTCACGCGCCGTTTCACCATCAATCGTAATCAATGGCATTTCGCGGCAATCAATGCGGCCTTTGTAATCAGCCTCTTGCACCAGACGAGGATAAGATTCCGCGAGCTTGACCGCCTCAGCACTAAACTCATAAGGCAGATTATGCTTACGTAGGGCAATTTCAATCTCCATGCCGCTGTCTGCATAGTTGCCTAAGATTTCAACCACTTTGCCCATAGGCTGCGCGTGGGGAGATGGCTGCTCTGTCAGCTCCACCATCACCACTTGACCCGCTTTAGCATCCATATCCAAATGATATGGAATCAAAATATCCTGATTGATGCGTTTATCTTCCGCAGCAACAATCGTCACACCACTTGAGCGAATTACACGGCCTACTAAGCGCTGCGTACGGCGCTCCAGCACCTCAACTATTTTACCTTCTGGCCTGCCCCTTCTATCCAAGCCGCTCATGCGCACCATGACACGGTCACCGTGCATGACTTGCGACATTTCTTTAGGGCTTAAGAATAGATCTTCACCATTAAGCTTGGTTTTATCATCCGGCTTTAAGAAACCAAAACCATCAGGATGACCAATCACCGTACCCGCAATTAAATCAAGCTTGTCGGCGATACATAATGCACCCTTGCGATTACGCATAATCTGCCCTTCACGCTCCATAGCGTTAAGGCGCCGATTAAAAATTTCACGTTCAGCATCACTAATATCCAGCAACAGATAGAGTTGTTCCACACTCAAGGGGATGCCCTGATCGCTCATCGTCGACAATATTAGCTCACGGCTAGGCAGTGGCGTCTCATAGCGACTCGCTTCACGCTCTGCGTGAGGATCAGCACTTCTTTTACTCTTATTTTTTGTCATGAACAAAGCTTACCTTTTAAAGATAAAATTTAATGCACATACGACCTAAACGGTAATATGCCATGGGTAAATTTAATCGAAAACATCATCATTACGCAATCATTGCGATTGGCAAATCGCTACCGAGATGCAACAAGAATTACAACTATTGCACCAAGCAACAATTAAGTCATATCGGCAACCGCCAGAGTAATATCACACCATTTATCATGCGGTATATTTAAGCTAACTTTAGCTAAAATATAGAACTGAACTTGTGAGTGATTCTACCACACCATGAGATGAGGCACTTTTACCATATACCACTGCATTTTACTGAGCGCATCAGCCGGATAACTCTCGACTTACATCAATCAGACTCCATAGAAACAAAATAAGAGAAAAGTTCACGATGATAATCAACTACGCTCTCACTTCATTAAATTAAATCGCTATTGATTGCATGCCTTATAAATTGCTGCATACCTGCAGTAATTTGTTTTTGATGGTGTATTAACAGACTGAACCTGCGATGCAGGCGACCAAACATGGTATTTAGTTCAACCAACTGCCCTGTCTCAAGTTTATCTTCCACCACAAACTTGGATAAGCATGCAATGCCCAACCCTTCTACGGCACAATGCTTGATCGCTTCATGATCATTGAACTCAAGGCTACTTCTAAGTTGGGCAATATGCGGAAGCAAAGCTTGTTCTAAAGCTTCTCGCGTACCTGATCCATGCTCACGCAACAGCCAGTTAGTCTTTTCAAGACGCTCATTCGGGATCATGGACTTTCCATGTTCAAGGATAATCGGATGTGTAGGTGCCGCAACTAGTAACAATTCATCTGCCAGCCACGGAGTAACCGCGATATCTGCACGATGACAGGGACCTTCTACCAAGCCGATATCTACCTCAAAGTTCGATACCTTATTCATAATACCGGCAGTATTAGCAATGTGCACTTGTAATGGTGGCAAAGAATCCCCCAGCGCATGCCCTTGCTGACGCCAGTACTGAGATAATAAGCTAGGCAACAGATAATTCCCAATGGTCAAGCTGGCACCGACAATCAAGACACTAGGTGCATCATCTTGTGAATAGGCATGCTCCAGACTTTCCGCCCCGCTTACTAATACCAATGCCTGCGTCAACAATGCTCTTCCATGATCATTCAGTAATAATCGCTTACCAATACGATCAAACAACAGCACATTCAATGTTCGCTCCAACTCCCCGATTGATGCACTAATAGCAGACTGAGATAAAGCTATCTTCTCCCCCGCGGCTGTAGTACTGCCATTTTTAGCAATGGCTATAAATATCTGAAGTTGTCGTAGTGTGAGTCGCATGAAATACCAAGCATCTAAATAAATGCTTAATCTACCACTTTTACGGGTCAATATGGAAAATGGAATCTATTTTATTTGTTATCTTGCCACCTTATACAGTACGCTTTCTATTTGTATACTGATGATCTTAGCTTCTGTAATCAATACTACCGTAATATAGTGGCTACTTTAAAAAAGCAAAAACCTCGGTGACTGCTGAAATAATCAGTCAACCGAGGTTGTAAAAAAACAAGAGTCTAAATATTTTTAACCAAAACGACCTGTAATATAACCTTCTGTTTCTTTGCGTTTTGGATTAGTAAAGATAGTGTCAGTGTTACCAACCTCTATTAACTCACCTAGATACATGTAAGCAGTAATGTCAGATATACGCGCAGCTTGTTGCATATTGTGCGTCACAATGACAATCGTGAACTCTTTTTTAAGCTCGTCGATCAACTCCTCAATAGCCGCAGTGGAGATTGGATCCAAAGCTGAACTTGGCTCATCTAGTAACAACACTTCTGGCTTGATCGCAATTGCCCGGGCAATGCATAAACGCTGTTGCTGTCCGCCAGATAGGCTATTGCCGCTATGCTTGAGTTTGTCCTTCACTTCATTCCACAATGCGGCTTTTTTTAACGCCCACTCTACGCGGTCATTCATATCATGCTGATTGAGATTTTCGTAAAGCTTTACACCGAAAGTGATGTTATCGTAAATCGACATCGGAAACGGAGTTGGCTTTTGAAACACCATCCCAACTTTAGCTCGCAAGGCATTGAGATTTTGCCTTTTGCTTAAGATATCCTCACCATCGAGCAATATTTCACCAGAAGCCTTTTGCTTTGGATAGAGCTCATACATACGATTAAATGTGCGTAATAAAGTCGACTTACCACAACCAGAAGGCCCAATAAAAGCAGTGACCTTTTTTTCTGGAATAACTAAATTGATATTATTAAGCGCACGGTCATTACCATAGTGAAAACTCAGGTCGCGCACAATCAGTTTCGGGGTGATAGCATTTTCAGAAATCATTTATACGTATCCTTAATGAGTACTAGTTTGTTGGTGGAATACAACTCGCACCAAGATATTTAATGTCAGCACGCTAAACGTAATGAGTAGTGCTCCAGCCCAAGCGAGCTGTTGCCAGTCTGCGTATGGACTCATGGCGAACTGGAAAATCACTACAGGCAAGTTTGCCATCGGCTGATTCATGTCACTGTTCCAGAATTGGTTATTCAATGAAGTGAACAATAATGGAGCGGTTTCACCGCTGATGCGTGCTACAGCCAGCAATACACCAGTCAATATGCCTGCTCGTGCGGCCTTCAAAGTAACTAAACTAATAGTTTTCCACTGTGGAGTACCCAGCGCAGCAGAGGCTTCCCGCAGGCTATTGGGAACGAGACGCAACATATTCTCCGTAGTACGAATCACAATAGGTATCACCAGAATGGCAAGCGCTAATGCACCAGCCCAACCGGAGAAGTGTTTAGATCTAACAACATACATTTCATACACAAACAAGCCAATTACAATGGATGGTGCCGACAGCAGTATATCGTTAATAAAACGTGTAACAGGCGCTAGCCAGCCATGCTGACCGAACTCAGCCAGATAAGTACCTGCAAGTATGCCGATTGGCGTACCGATTAGTGTACCTAATATGGTCATCATCAAAGAACCTGCAATCGCATTGAGAAGACCACCCTGACTGCCTGGAGGCGGTGTATTTTGTGCAAAGACCGCAAGAGATAACCCTGGCAAACCATGTTGCAACAAGGTAAATAAAATCCAGCCTAACCAGAACAGGCCAAATGCCATAGCCAGTGATGATGTACCCAAGGTGAGCCAGTTAATCAGGCGACGACGTGTGTAAAGTGTAAACATATTAGGCAGCCTTTCCTTCGCGCTTCGCAAGTTTGTAAAGCATAAAGCGTGCGAGTGCTAGAACGACGAATGTGATAAAGAATAAAATCAAGCCAAGCTCTATGAGCGATGAGGTATAAATTTCACCCACAGCCTCATTGAATTCATTGGCCAATGCCGATGAGATACTATTACCAGGCATGAGCAATGAAGCACTTAGGGAGTTTGCATTACCAATCACAAAAGTCACCGCCATCGTTTCACCTAGCGCACGACCCAACCCCAGCATAATGCCCCCCGCCACACCAACCTTGGTGTAAGGCACAACAATATTCCAGACAACCTCCCAAGTAGTTGCACCCAAACCATATGCAGACTCTTTGAGCAATGCGGGAACAACCTCAAAAACATCCCGCATCACAGATGCGATAAAGGGAATCACCATAATCGCCAGAATAATACTGGCTGTTAGTATCCCGATCCCCATAGGCGGCCCAGAAAAGAAAGAACCAATCATCGGTAGAGTACCTAAATGATCGTTAATCCAAGGTTCAACGTGATCTGCAAATAATGGCGCGAATACAAACAAGCCCCACATACCATAGATAATGCTTGGGATGCCAGCCAACAACTCCACTGCAATACCTAATGGACGACGTAACCAGCGTGGAGAAAGCTCCGTTAAGAACAATGAAATACCAAAGCTAATTGGAACGGCAATCAAAAGCGCAATGCTTGCAGTAACCAATGTACCAATAATAGGCGTAAGTGCACCGAACTGATCTGCAACAGGATCCCACTCAGAACTAACGAGAAAATGAAACCCAAATGTTTTTATTGCAGGTAAGCTGCCCATCACTAAAGAACCAATAATGGCTGCTAGTAAGATTAGGACAAAAAGTGCAGATAAGCGTGTGACCCCACGAAACAGGACATCTGGCCAGTTTTGGAGTTTAGATCGTGTGTAACGTAAAAAATTTGGCATAGAGTAATGAATTCTAAATAAGTCAGAAAGTCTGCATATATCTCAAAAAAATTAAGGGGGCGTTTTCTGCCCCCTCGGAATTATGCCTTGAAACACACATTAATTGTGCATTTCACTCATAACTTATTTCCAAATTGCCTTACCGTCTGCACCTTTAATTTCTGTTTTCCATGCAGCACGAACAAGCTTCTGAACTTTATCTGGCATTGGAACGTAGTCTAATGCAGCAGCCATTTCGCTACCATTACTGTAAGCCCAATCAAAAAAGCTTAATACAGCTTCAGCTGATGCTGGCTTGTCTTGCACTTTATGCATCAAGATGAAAGTCGCACCAGTAATAGGCCAGCTTGCTTTGCCTGGTTCATTTGTCAACAACTCATAGAAACCAGGAGCGTGCTCCCAATCAGCACCTGAAGCCGCTGCTTTAAAGCTAGTGTCTTCTGGCTTAACAAATTGACCATCACGATTCTTAAGTTGTGAATAAGTCATTTTGTTTTGTAAAGCATAAGCATATTCTACGTAACCAATAGAATTTTTAATGCGTTGAACGTAAGAAGCAACACCTTCGTTACCTTTACCACCAGTACCAACTTTCCAAGATACAGCAGTACCTTCGCCAACAGCAGATTTCCAATCAGCACTAACTTTTGACAGGTAGTTAGTGAAAATGAATGTAGTACCTGAACCGTCTGAACGGTGAACAACTGTAATACCTTCATCTGGTAATTTTGTGCTTGGATTTAATGCAGCGATAGCTGGATCATTCCATTTTGTAATTTTACCTAAATAGATTGCAGCCAATGTAGCGCCATCCAATTTAAGCTGACCAGCTTCAATCCCGTTTACGTTAACAACAGGAACTACACCACCCATAACTGCAGGGAATTGCATCAAACCATCTTTTTCCAAAACTTCTGGCTTCAACGGCATGTCAGACGCACCAAAGTCCACTGTTTTTGCATTAATTTGCTTGATACCGCCGCCTGAACCGATTGATTGATAGTTCATACCAACTGTAGTCTTAGCTTTATAAGCTTCAGCCCACTTAGCATAAATCGGATAAGGGAAAGTTGCGCCTGCACCAGTAATATCAGTAGCAAAGGCTGGGCTTGTAGCCACAATCGCTGTTACCAAGCCTAGGCTTTTAACAATGGTTTTTAATTTAGTCATAATTACTCCACAAGGTTTAAATTAACTACTTAAGATTTCGTACCGGAATTCATGTGATAGATAATAAGCACTATTTATTACAAAAATATGACAATAATTCATGTAATGCAATAGTCTGAATTACAACGCCCTCCTACAATTGACTTAGCACTCAGAGCAGATATACAGCCTCCGCCGATAGTTAATCATCAGGAGCATGATACACAACCAAAAATAATTGCACTTTCAAGCACTGTTACCGAAATACACTGTCAACCATACAGATGAATCAACATAAAGGATTGTGATGAAAATAAAATCAAATCATTTCCGAGTCAAAGAAGGCGAAAGTGTCAGTCTTAAAAAATGGCCGACGCAGATAAAGCCGGTTTACAAATCAAAACAGGCATATCTCGAACATCTTGATAAACATGTGACAGAGCTTAGCGAATTACAACGCCTCCACTATGCATCCAACCAGTATGCGATATTGCTAATATTTCAGGCAATGGACGCTGCAGGCAAAGATGGCGCCATTCGACACGTCATGTCAGGCATTAATCCGCAAGGCTGTCAGGTACATAGCTTCAAGCACCCGAGTGCTGAGGAGCTAGAACATGATTTTCTATGGCGCACTTCACAGTGTCTGCCAGAACGCGGTCACATAGGTATATTTAACCGCTCTTATTATGAAGAAGTATTAATCGTTCGAGTGCATCCGGAAATTCTTCGTAGCCAAAACCTTCCCAACAAACAAGTCGATAAAAAAAATATCTGGGGAAATAGGTATCAATCTATTGTAGATCATGAAAATCACCTCTATAGAAATGGCACTCGGATCATCAAATTTTTCCTTCATCTTTCAGAAGATGAGCAGCGCAATCGATTTATCTCTCGTATCGATGACCAGAATAAAAACTGGAAATTTAGCGTGGCAGACATTGAGGAAAGAAAGTTTTGGCCGCAATATATGAAAGCTTATGAGGCATGCCTTAGTGCAACGAGCACAAAGAACGCCCCTTGGTATGTAGTTCCGGCAGATGATAAAGATAATGCCAGACTGATTGTTTCCCAGATAATTCTCGATACATTCAAATCGCTAAAAATGCACTACCCATTAACAGATACCAAACGACAAAAAGAATTGCTATCAATACGCGAACAACTGATGAAGGAAAAACCAGATAAAAACTAAATCAAGTTAACTCGGTCTACATCATGCTGATGTTTGCAACCACGCGACTAATCGCCTAAACAAACAACTTAAATTAAGGAGAGAATGAAATGGCAAAAATGGAGCTTTTGGAATTAGAAGGACATCGCGATGCAATGATCGCTGATGTGAAAAGTCTGGTTGAAAAATATCGTTCCATATTCGGCTGGGACGTTCCAGAGTTGGATCAGGACTACTCAGACAATCTAATTCTGCATGAAATACGTAAGGCCTTGGATGATATAGAAAAGGAATTACTCAACTAAATGAAAACACACCAAACTTTAGCTCAATGCCACTTCATTACATTACGTGGAGGATTTTAAATCATGCAATATAGATTATTAGGAAATACTGGATTGTATGTTTCAGAACTTTGCTTAGGGACAATGACTTTCGGAGCAAAAGGTTTTTGGGAGGTAATGGGGGGACTTCAGCAAGGCGAGATTGACTTGTTAGTGCGAGAGTCATTCAACCAAGGGGTTAACTTTTTTGATACAGCTAATGTGTATTCATTTGGTGAATCTGAAACACTGCTTGGTAAAGCCATTAAAAATATAGGTTTGCCTAGAGATGAGATTATAGTCGCAACAAAATCTACAGGAATCATGAATGAATCGCCCAATGGGCGAGGACAATCGCGATTTCATATTTTCAATGAAGTTGATGCCAGCTTAAAACGTCTGCAGTTAGATCATATCGATCTTTATCAACTGCATGGTTTTGATCCATTAACACCCTTTGAAGAGTCACTATCTGCGCTTAATGATTTAGTTAAAGCCGGAAAGATTCGCTACATTGGCTTATGCAATATGGCTGCATGGCAAATCATGAAAGCCTTGGGGTTATCCAGACAGCACAACTGGAGCGAATTTTCTAGTGTGCAAGCCTACTATTCAATTGCAGGACGAGATCTTGAGCGTGAAATCATGCCATTAGTGCAAGATCAAAAACTGGGACTAATGATTTGGAGTCCACTCGCAGGTGGTTTTTTATCAGGTAAATTCAAACGTAATCAAACACTGCCTACAGAGTCTCGCCGAACAGATTTTGACTTTCCTCCATTAGATAAAGACAGAGCCTATTCTTGCGTAGATGTAATGGAGTCCATCGCCAAAGCACACGACGTATCAATTGCTCAAGTAGCTTTATCATGGATATTAAGTAAGCAACAAGTCTCTAGCATTATTATTGGCGCACGACATATGAGCCAGTTAAAAGATAATTTGGCTGCCACTAAATTGGTTTTATCTGATGCAGAGTTGAAATTACTGAATGAAGTGAGCGCCATGACACAAGAGTATCCAGCATGGATGCTTGCTCTCCAAGGACAATATCGCGCTACGCCACCTGTAAAATAATATGGTTATTAGTAGTTACACTTATGCTAATGTTTAGTAGCTAGGTTGCATAGGGCTTGCCCACCCTATGCACATTAATTCACGCTTATTGGCATGAGAGACCTCAGTTTGAAAAATACTTTTCGCGCGCTAACTGGACGAGACTTTAGGTACTATTTCTTCGGTCAAATAGTTTCTCTTATCGGCACGTGGGTGCAACAAGTGGCGCTATCCTGGATTGCTTACCGCATTACAGGTTCAGCGCTCATTCTTGGGCTTGTTGCATTTTCTGGTCAAATTCCCATGTTGATTGCTACACCGCTGGGTGGTTTTCTGGCAGATCGTTATAGCAAGCGAAACATTCTGCTTTGTACGCAAGTGGTTGAAATGCTGGTTGCCATTACACTGTCAGTAGTTGCCTGGCAACAAAGTTTCAGCCCATGGATTCTGATTACGGCTTCGGCTGTGTTAGGCTTATCTGGTGCAATGGAGATGCCATCAAGACAAGCTTTTATCACTGAAATTATTCATGACAGCAGTTTATTATCTAATGCAATCGCACTGAACTCACTCACATTCAACTCAGCGCGCTTAGTAGGGCCAGCAATCGCAGGGTTAACTTTAGCCATGTTCAATGAGCCTACTTGTTTTGCAATCAACGCCATTTCATATATCGCCTCAATTTCCACACTACTTAGCATTCATACAGGCAAACCTGTTAGAACTAGAGCCGTAGGCTCTTTTATCGAGGCGTTAACTTATTTGCGCCACTTTCACCCTGCGCGTTGGCTGATATCTACGGTTGCAGTCACCAGCTTTTGCGTCGCTCCATTCATGACCTTTATGCCCGTATATGCTAAAGATATTTTTCATGGTGGGCCTGACCTGCTCGGCACGTTACTTGGTGCTTCTGGTAGCGGCGCACTGGCAGCATCGCTTTATCTAGCCAACAGAAAATCACTGCATGGCCTTGGTAACCGTATCGTACTAGCTTGCTTGGTAGGAGGCCTTGCCTCAGCCGCTTTTGCCTATAATGTTTTCCTGACATTGGCTTTACCATTACTGATTGTTTCTGGCGGAACGTTTATCATGACCGTTACCTCCTGCAATATACTTCTGCAATCATTAGTGCCAGAACATTTACGCGGCAGATTGATGGCGATTTACACCATGTCATTTATTGGAATGCTGCCTCTCGGCAGCTTGATCTATGGCAGCCTTGCGCATCACATTGGCAGCGTAAAACCAGTATTTATCATTGCAGGGATTCTATCCTCTGGCTATGGCTATATTTTGATGAAAGCGATGCCGAGCTTAAGGCAAGCTGCTCAAGTGGTACTCAGTAAAAAAAGTGTCGTCTGAGTTTAGTGATACGGCATTGTGTATTCGAGAGCCGCTCACATTGAGCTTTTAGTAAACTCCAGCAAAGCAGGGCTAATTGCACTGATACCTAGGTCGGCACAAAAATTTCGTTATTTAGATAATATCCTTAATGGCTTAGCTCTTCTTAGCGACACTTGAAACAGGTCTATATAACCTGTTTCAAAACAACGCCTAGCCGCATCAAAATAAGTTCGATAATGGTCAAAGAGCTCTTGTCCATAACGCTTAACGATATCATCCTGATGGAGTTCTAATCTTTTGTTCCATTCTAATAAGGTACGCGCGTAATCTAAACCTATGCAGTGCGCGGCTGAAATTTCATACTTGTCGACAATTGCAGCTTGAATATCACTAATGGATGGCAGCGCTGACCCAGGGAACACTTTATCAAGCAAGTATCGGGAGTCTCTCAGTTCAGACAAGCTGTTAGGCGCTCTTGAAATCACAATTGTTTGCAGCCCAATTTGCGCATCTGGCGTCGAGATATTGAGGCACCAATCAAAGAAAGTTTTATAAATATCTCGCTGCCTTGAAGCCGCTTGATCTTCAAAAGAGGCGAAGTGCTCAAAAGCACCAATGGACACAATAGCGTCATACTTGCGCGCTGGAGGGATGTAATCCTGCCAAGCGCGTAACTCCAGCGAAATGTTTGCTTTAGGCGTACTATTAATATAATTAAATTGCTCTTGGCTAAGGGTCAGTCCATGCACATGCGTATTTGAATACTTTTCGACAATCGAGCTCATTAGGCCGCCCCAACCACAACCTATTTCAATCACGTGATGGTCTTGGCTGACATTGGCGTAACGACTCAACCGATCAAACTTGTCTTGTTGAGCTTGCTCTAAATTGTTGGCGGTTTTCCATACACCACAACTATATGCCCGGTATTTTTTATCAAGGAATAGTGCAAAAAAATCATTATCCACATCATAGTGATGTGCAATATCTGCTTGCGTTGCCATCTCTAAATCGCCCTCAAATTTATCCTTAAGGGTGATAACTTTATCAGCTTTAAAGACAAGTCGTAACCGAAAAATTTCTTGAACCTTATTAAGTTAAGACAATTTAAGTAGTAGAGAATATAGCGCATTTACACAACCTTAGAATTTACAAGCAGTAACCAAGAGCATCTATTGGGATAACCCTTATTTTCAAGCAGGGTAACCTTTATTAAGTTAAGGGTATTTTTTTATATCTATTTAAATGTTACCCTGACACATAATTTTCACATTAATGCTTGCAAAGCTCATAACTGTGCTCCCACTAGCTACGAGTTACAGTCGCCAGTCTACTTACCGCAAACATTCGTGACTAGTTATTGGCGTTATGTGCAATATTATTAAAAACATACCAACTATAATTGGCAAGCCTCTTAGACAAGGTCAGCAACATTTTCATGAGCTCAATCGACATTTTTCCTTGGAATGACAATTTCAACACGGGAATTCCAAAAATTGATGAACAACACAAGAAGCTGGCTCAACTATTAAACCTCCTTGCCAGCCACGTTGCATTCCAATCCAACATTCCAGCGCTGAACGTTATATTTGATGAGTTAGCTGAATATGCTGTTTATCACTTTAATTCAGAAGAAAAAATCTGGGATGAATATCTAGCTAATGATCCGATAGAGTCAGCACATCATCAATTTCACAACAGTTTTCTCACAGAAGTTTTAAAACTCAAGGCTGAAGAAAACACCAAACCAGCAAACAAGGTAATTGAAGAGGTTCTTGCGTTTCTCACGCGTTGGCTGGCGGCACATATTCTGGAAAGCGACAGATATATGGCCACAATCGTGCAAGCAATGCAATCAGGCATGTTACTTGATGCCGCAAAGAAATACGCCGCTGAAAAAATGAGAGGGGCAACAAAAGCCCTGATAGATATCATTCTTTCCATCTATGAAAGCCTTTCTACCAACACTTTGCATTTGATGCGCGAGCTTGCTGAGCAAAAGAGAATGGCACTCTTACTTGATGATCAAGAACGCCACTTTGAAACGCTAATCTCAATCACACCGGTTGGCGTATTCGAAACAAACAAACTGGGCAAATATACTTACGTAAATGCGCAATGGTCAGAAATTACTGGATTAACATCTGACCTTGCAACAGGTAGTGATTGGACACAATCACTACACCCTGAAGATAAAGACCATGTCTATGCAGAATGGACTAACGCTATCGCAGAAAATCGCTCATTTCAACTTGAATACCGTATTCTGCATGCTAATGGAGAGTATGTCTGGGTATTCGGACAATCAGTGGCCTACAAGTCTAAGTTAAAAGATCGGTCAGGCTATATCAGCACGATCACGGATATCACCAAGCGCAAGCAAACTGAATTAGCATTACAAGCTTCACACCAGCAAATAAATACGCTCCTCAACTCCATGGCAGAGGGAGCCTATGGCATCGATGCTCATGGTTATTGCACTTTCGTGAACCAGTCGTTTTTAAATATTCTCGGATATACCAGTTCTGAAGAAGTGATCGGCAAGCATATTCATGAACTCATTCACCACTCTCATCCAGATGGCAGCCATTACCCCGCCAGCGAGTGCCTAGCCTATAAAGCCTATAGGCATAACGAGAATATTCATGTCGCTGATGAGGTCTTTTGGCGTAAAGATGGCACATCAGTATTCGTCGAATACTGGTCACAGCCGATCTTTAAGCATGATATTTTAACTGGTGCGATAGCTACATTTATTGACATTACCGAGCGCAAACAAGCCGAACATCAGCAGCGCGTTGCCGCCACCGCTTTTGAGTCGCAAGAAGGCATGATGGTCACGGATGCCAACAATGTCATCTTGCGTGTCAACCGGGCTTTTACACGGATAACTGGTTATGAGGCAGAGGATGCTGTTGGCCAAACTCCGCGCCTACTCAGTTCAGGCCATCAGGATAAGTTGTTCTACAAATCCATGTGGGAACACATTAATAACGCTGGTGAGTGGGAAGGCGAAATCTGGAATCGTCGCAAAAATGGTGAAGTTTATCCTGAGCATCTTACGATTACTGCAGTGAAAGATACAAATGGTATCGTCACCAATTACGTTGCTACACTTGCCGACATCACCCTAAGTAAAGCTGCATCAGACGAAATCAAAACACTAGCCTTTTACGACCCGCTCACGCGCTTGCCTAACAGACGTCTGTTAGTTGACAGACTAAGGCAAGCATTAGCTTCAAGTGCGCGCAGTGGTCAAAAAGGCGCACTACTATTTATTGATCTTGATCATTTTAAAACGCTCAACGACACTCTCGGCCATGATGTAGGCGACCAACTATTAAAACAGGTTGCAGACCGATTAACGGCCTGTGTAAGAGAAGACGATACCGTAGCGCGCTTGGGTGGCGACGAGTTTGTAGTGTTGTTAGAGGGTTTAAATAAAGGCGAGATTGAAGCTGCCGCACACACTGAAGCCATTGGTGAGAAAATTCTCCACTCACTCAGCCAAACTTATCGGCTTGGCACCTATGAACACCATAGCACGCCAAGCATAGGTGTCACCTTGTTTGATGACCATCAGTTCGAGGTAGAGACCCTGCTGAAACAAGCAGACATTGCCATGTATGAAGTTAAAAGTTCAGGTCGTAATGCGCTACGTTTTTTTGACCCCAAGATGCAAGAAGCTATCGCTATACGCGTAGACTTGGAACAAGATCTACGCAAAGCAATAGAGTTGAAACAATTTCAGCTTTACTACCAAATTCAAGTTAACAGCGCTGGAAAGACTTTAGGTGCTGAAGTTTTAATTCGCTGGCCTCACCCAAAGCGCGGCATGATCTCCCCTTCCAGCTTCATTCCACTGGCAGAGGAAACCGGACTAATACTACCCATCGGGCAATGGGTGCTTGATGCCGCCTGCGCACAACTCAAATTATGGCAAGAAAATGCGATAACACGTGACTTAACACTCTCAGTAAACGTGAGCGCCAAACAATTTCTTCAAAAAGACTTTGTAGAACAAGTGCAAATGACTGTACAACGTCATAATACTGATCCAACACGACTGAAACTCGAACTTACCGAGAGCATGTTGATTAATAAAGTTAGCGAAATCATTGCTAAGATGAATGCATTAGGAGAGATTGGCATCAAGTTCTCTCTAGATGACTTTGGTACAGGCTATTCATCGTTGCAATATTTAAAACAGCTACCGCTCTATCAACTAAAGATCGATCAATCATTTGTACGAGACATTACCAACGATGTACAGGATCAAGCTATTGTGCGCACTATTATCGCAATGGCGAACAATCTGAATTTAAGCGTGATTGCCGAAGGCGTGGAAACAGAAACCCAACGGCGACATTTACTGAACGCAGGCTGCACACACTATCAAGGCTATTTATTCAGTAAACCAATACCCATTCATGAGTTTGAGCAGCTACTGATAAAAAATGAGTAATAATAAAATAAGATCTCACATAAATTTTAAATGACAGGTCACGATCAATCACCATGAAAAAGATCTACCGTAAACTCTTGCTTATTCATGTTGCCGTTTTTTTCATACTGCTAATCACATGGATTTGTGGTGAAGAGATTAAAACAGAAGCAGGCTCCCCTTTTTCAGCACTGTACTATGTATTACACATATTCCTAGGTAGCATCATTTTCATACTGACTCTTGTTGAATGGATCACAAGAAACCAAACCAAACTTGTTCATACGCCAGCGATGCCGCAACACTTATGGATTAATCAAATACTCCATCGTGGCTATTACCTGATTCTAATGGCACTACCGCTAACAGGCATTATCGTATTTTTTGACTTTATGGAGAGTCGCCCCTTCTACCTATTACATGGCTCATTATTTAATCTACTGCTAATTTTAATCATGGTAAATTTAGCCTCAATGATGATTGAAAAACTTAAAGTTAAGCCTTTATAACCGACATCATGGAAAGAAAAAAACTAGAGACTAACGAACCTAGCCGCGCCGATATTGACCAGTTACAAGGTTTTACAATGATAGAGTTTGGCGCCAATTGGTGCGGCTATTGTCAAGCAGCGCAGCCTATCATTGCCAAAGCGCTTACCAATTACCCACACATACGACACATCAAAATAGAAGATGGTAAAGGGCGTCGGCTTGGGCGCTCTTTTGCAGTCAAACTCTGGCCAACACTCATATTGATCAATAATGGTAAAGAAATAAAACGGTTAGTACGTCCAGCTGATGCTAAAGCAATCATTGAGGCTCTGGCTGAGATTAATGTCTAATAGCCCTAAGCGCCAACTCAAGCCTCGTACGGCTAACACTCTTTAAATAAATGCACTTTCCACCTAAAATTACAGTACCACTTGCGCACCGAGCTCTACCACCCGATTAGGTGGCAAGCTAAAATATGCAACAGAACTTCCAGCATTGCGGAACATGGTTACAAAAAGCTTTTTGCGCCAAAATGCGAGGCCAGAACCAATGGTAGGGATCAGCGTTTCTCTACCTAAGAAGAAAGAGGTCTCCATTAAATTGAATGCCAGCCCATATGCATCACAGCCTTCAAGTGCTTTTGGTAAGTCTGGTAGCTCCATAAAACCGAATCTCACCTTAACCCTAAAAAAACGATGATCCAGCCGCTCAACTTGTAACCGTTGATTCTCAGCTAGGTGGGGCCTATCCAAGGTTTCGACGGTCAGAATCACCACCCTCTCATGCAGGCTCTTATAATGCTTGAGACTGTGCAGTAA